>JANDWE010000150.1 GCA_024330325.1 Candidatus Nanosynbacter colneyensis
CGTATATTGTTGGCATAGTCAATGGCGAGCCGAGGTCAACAGCTGCCGAGGCTAGACTATTTGGTATTTTGGATCGTCATACGCATAATGTTATGAATGTTCCAGCTGCCTTGGCGCTAATTTATAGTCTGAGTACTTCTAAGCTTTAATCGGAGTGGTGATAAAATAACAATCTAGTTGGCAAATACTTTCTTATCTGTTATAATGTTTGCAGTATGGTACAAGTAACACGTAAAGATCAGAAGGAAGCGAACGAAAATATCATTCGTCGTTTCAACCGCAGGGTTTTGCAAAGCGGTGTTTTGGCTCGCGCTAAGAGCGTTATGCGTTTTGAAAAACCAATTTCAAAGACCGAGCGTCGTAAAAAAGCTATTATTCGCCGCGAGCGACGAGCTGAAAAAACGGCAAAAATGCGCCTAGGGGTGCGTTAATGTCTGCGCTAAAAGAGCGCATTACTAGTGAAATGAAAGCCGCTCTATTGAGCGGCGATCGTTTTCGTGGTGATGTTTTGCGTAATCTAAAGGCAGCAATCTTAAACGAAGAAGTTTCTTTGGGTAAGCGAGAAGACGGCTTGGATGATACTGAAATTGAAAAAGTTGTTGCTCGAGAAGTGAAAAAGCGCGTCGAAAGTGCGGATTTATATCGAAAGAATGACCGTGCGGAATTGGCGGAACCTGAAGAAAAAGAAGCGGAAATTTTACGAGAATTTTTGCCAGAGCAACTTGGCGAGGCGGAAATCTCGAAGATTGTAGAAGAAGTTATTGCGGGTATGGACGATGTCTCAATTCAGAAAATGGGACAAGTTATTGGCGCGGTAAAAAGTAAGGCTGGCAATGCTGCGGATGGCGCGTTGGTGGCAAAAATTGTTAAAGAAAAACTCACAAAATAGGAGGAAAAATGATTGTATTTTTTGGGCCGGCGGGTGCTGGTAAGAGTGTGCAGGGTCAGATTTTAGCGGCACGACACGGTTGGCGTTGGCTTAGTGCCGGACAGTTGTTACGCGATACTCACGATGGCGAATTGATTCATCGTATGCAATCTGGCGAACTGGTGCCGATGGAAACTATCAACGGTTTGATGGGCGAGGCTCTTAATAAAGCTAAGGATATTAATGGCGTAATTCTGGACGGCTATCCAAGGCAATTAGAGCAGGCTAAATGGCTGATTGAGTCGCGTTCACATCACGGAAAAGACGTTAAGTTGGTGATTGTGCTGGAAGTTCCGCGTGATGAAATTCTGGAGCGTTTGAGGGTTCGCGGTCGAGTTGACGACACGCCTGAAGCAATCGACAAACGACTCAGTATTTATCGAGGTGAAATTTACCCGATGTTGAATTATTTGAATGACAATGGTGTTCCAATTGTGCATATGAGCGGCGTTGGGACTGTTGGTCAAGTTCATGATGAAATCGAGAGAGAGCTGGTCAGTCGCGGTATCGTTGAGGGCGTAAAATGAGTCAATTGATCACTGGAGAAAAAACGCCGCAACAGATGAAAGATATGCGCGAGTGCGGCAAAATGCTTGCGACAATTTATGATGAATTGAAAAAATCCGTAACGGCTGGAATGAGTGAGTTAGACGCTAATGATTTTGTAGCCAAGCGAATTAAAGATTTTGGCGCGGAAGCGACTTATCTTACGGACGAAGTGAAATTCCCGGGAGTGATTTGTATATCGACGAATGAGCAATTAGTGCATTCTTTGCCGACCGAATATGTTTTTGAAAAGGGCGACGTAGTCAGTTTTGATTTGGTGATTGGCTATCGTGGAATGAAAACAGATAGTGCTTTTACTATGGTTGTCGATGAAGAACCTAAGGGCGCGAAGAAACATTTATTGCACGCAACAGAACAGAGTTTATATGCGGGAATTGACGCGATAACTGGCGATGGGACGCGAGTTGGCGATATTTCAGCAGGCGTAGAGGCTGTGTTGAAGAAGGCTAAACTTGGTATAATCCGTGAACTAGTTGGTCATGGTGTGGGGCTGAGTATGCATATGGAGCCAGAAATTCCGAATTACGGCAGGCGAGGAACTGGTCCGATGTTGCACGCTGGCGATACAATTGCAATTGAACCGATGGCGAGCTTGGGCGGTGAGAAAATTATTACCGACAGCGACGGCTGGACAATTAGTATGAAAGACGGCAGTCTGGGTGCACATTTTGAGCATACGGTATTGATTACCGAAACTGGCGCTGAAATTCTGACTAAGCTTTAATTATCAATCTGAATCCAGCGATTCGTTATCGAAATCTATCTCGGCAACTATATATCGGGGCTGGATGGTAAGATCACCGCTACCCCATCCGCCGGCATAACCCGTTATGCCGTGCTCGGCTTGCCAATCTAGATATGTTTTTTCACTGCATCTTAAATCGTCCATCTTTTTGCGCATCTGTTTTTGCTCGATTCCGTCATTATATACTTCAATGTAGAAAAATACTTTATTTTTGCCACATTCTCTGTACCCAATATTATTTTTTAGTGAAGAGTCCTTTGTTGGACCATTTTTTAGGGTATTTAATAAGTTGTCTGGAAGGTAATTGGCCTGATGCATAGCACGACCAATACCGCCGCCGTCAAACACTCTTACGCCTGAATCAGTATATCCTCCACCAGGACTATCATAGAATCCAAGCGGTTTATAATTTCTTAAAGGAACTTTATTTCCACCGGCTACGTATGATTTAAAAGCAGTTTCGACTTGATGTAATGTCTCTTTTGCAGCCGCGTCATACGCGTTCTCTCTGAACTTAGAATATGATATAGTGGCAATTCCCGTAAGAATACCGATAACGCAAATGCCTATAATAAGCTCGACAAGAGTAAAACCGTTTATGTTTTTCATTGTGAGGATATTGTAGCAGAAATATTTTTTGGCAGCAACAAGGTAATTCGCTTGCCAAATTATAGACATAACCTGTATAATAGAGCTTATGCAGGAGCAATCTCGATATGTGGTAGGAATTGATATTGGCACGAAAAACGTGCGCTGTGTCGTTGGTTATATTGACGCAGAAAATGGTGCGCCAAAAATTGTTGGCGTCGGTGAAACACCGAATAGCGGAATGCGAAAGGGAACCGTAACGAATTTGAGTGGTCCAGCCGAAGCTATTGATAAGGCCTTGGAGCCAGCTGAGCGAATGAGCGGTCATCAGATTAACGCAGCTACGTTGAGTATTAACGGATCTCATTTATTAAGTACAAAAGCCGACGGAATGATTACCGTTGGAACCGTTAATAATGAAGTTACGCACGATGATATATTAAGGCTGGAGGAAGTTGCTACAACTGGAAAAGTGCCACAAAATAGAGAGATTTTAGATATTATTGCACACGCGTATAGGCTGGATGGTCAGGATAATATTAAAGATCCAATTGGTATGACTGGCGCGCGTCTGGAAATTAGGGCGAATGTCGTGTCTGGTTTGGTTCCGCACATTACTAATCTACAGAAGTCGGCGGAAATGGCTAAGGTTGAGGCTGTATCTGTTGTTCCGTCAGTTTTGGCAGCAGCTCAATCCGTTCTTACGGAAAGTCAGCGTGAAAATGGCGTTGCGGTGATTGATTTTGGTGCGGCAACTACAGGAATTGCTATTTACGAAGAGGGCGATTTGCAACATCTGGCGGTTATCCCAATGGGCGGTCAGAATGTAACGAACGATTTGGCTATTGGTCTTAGGACGGATCCGGAAATCGCGGAAGTTGTGAAATTGGCGCATGCGAGATTTGGTGGCGAGGCTACGGGCGAAGTCGAAACGAAGGTTGAAAAGCAGACGTATAAGTTCAATCAAGAAGAAATTGACGAGATTGTTCAGGCGCGATATGAAGAGATTTTTGAGGCAATTGCTAAAGAGCTGAAGCGAGCTGGGCGATTAGGAAAGCTACCGAGCGGCGTTGTGCTGGTTGGTAGTGCGGCGAAAGTCAAGGGTATGGTGGAGTTTACGAAAGATCAATTGAGTGTGGCGGCACGCTTGGGTGTTCCGGCTGGCTATAGCGGAGTTAGCGATGAAGTGAAAGGTGCGGAATTTTCAGCTGCGGTTGGTCTGATGTTGATTGATTCTATGGGCATTTCACAGCAGGTAAGGCCGATAGTTGGCGCAAATGATGTCACTAAAAAAGCTGGCGGTTTACTTAAAAATATTTTCGCTAGATTTAAATAAATGATATACTTTATGTAAGGATTAAGAGAGGGAATATATGCCGCAAATACAACCAAGTGAAGTTCAAACATTTGCCAGCATAAAAGTCGTCGGTGTCGGCGGCGCTGGCGGCTCAGCTATTAACCGAATGAAAGACGCTGGTCTAACTGGCGTTCAATTTATCGCTATGAATACGGACGCTCAGGCGTTGCACAATTCGAAGGCTGACATAAAGATTCATCTTGGTCGTGACGCAACTAATGGTTTGGGCGCTGGTGCTGACCCTACTGTCGGTGAGGCCGCAGCTAATGAATCTCGTGACGAAATCAGGGAAGCGCTAGAGGGTGCGGATATGGTATTTGTGACAATTGGTGCTGGTGGCGGAACTGGTTCTGGTGCTGGTTATGTTGTGGCAGAAGTGGCACGCGAGCTTGGTATTTTGGTAGTTGGCGTAGCAACTCGACCGTTTAGCTTTGAGGGTGAAAAGCGTCGAGTTAATGCGGATTGGGCGATTTCTCACTTGGGACGCGAGGTTGACACCTTGATTACAATTCCAAATGATAGATTATTGCAGACTATTGATCGTCGAACGCCGCTACTAGAAACATTTAAGATTGCCGATGATGTTTTGAGGCAGGGCGTTCAAGGTATTTCTGAACTGATTACTGAGCATGGTTTGATTAACCTTGACTTTGCCGATGTTAAGGCGATTATGAGCAATGCTGGTTCAGCATTGATGGGAATTGGGCGAGCGAGCGGTGATGACCGAGCGGTTCAGGCGGCGCAACAAGCTATTGAAAGTCCGCTAATTGAAGTCTCGATTGATGGCGCCAAGGGTGTGCTATTCAATGTAACTGGTGGCTACGATATGAGTATGGCGGAAATCCAGGAAGCCGCAGAAATTATTACTAGCGCTGTTAGTCCAAATGCCAACATTATTTTTGGTGCGACTTTGAAGCCGGAAATGGAAGACGAGCTGGTTATTACGGTGATTGCGACAGGATTTGATAGCGATACATTCCGCCAGCAGGAAGTTAGCTTGACTGTAGGCGACGACACGAAGCCTGCCGAAACAGAAGTTGATGACGAAATGGTTAAAAATATTGACCTAGAGTTGGATAAGGAAGAATCTGCCGAAAGTTTTGCGGCTGAGCCAGAGACTAATATTTGGGAAAATCCAACCGTTGAAGCTGACGATGATGAGGATGATACGCCGGCATTTCTGAGGCGACGAAAGAAGAACAAGGAGTAGATAAAATGGTGTTTAATATCGGCAATAGTCGCGTTATTGAATCACGCGAAGTTTCTGACGGTGCCGCAATTCGACGTCGCAGAGAAACTCCAGATGGCAAGCGATTTACTACGTATGAGCGAGTTGAAAAACCAAACCTAGCGGTGATAAAGAAAAATGGCGATCGCGAGCTGTTTGACCGAGTGAAATTGGCAAATTCGACGCGCCGTTCGGTTGGAAAATTCTTTAAGTCTGACGAGGAAGTCGATAATATCATTACGGCGGTTGAAGACTCTTTATACGCGCTGGGCGAATCGGAAGTTACGTCAAAACAGATTGGCGATCAAGTTTTGGATGAGCTAGAAAAACGCAACGAAGTGGCGTATGTTCGTTTTGCTAGTGTTTTTTATGAGTTTAAGACGTTGGACGATTTTGTGGAGATTTTAGCGAAGCGACGTAGTAAGGGCGAGCGGGAATTGTAATGCGAGTAGTTGTGATTTATCGTTCGGAAAGCGATTATGCGCGCCAAGTTTCAGACTTTTTGCGTGATTTTAGCCGACAAACTGGTCAGGTTTTAGAGGAGATGAGTCCTGATTCTGCAGAAGGTAATAATTTTTGCGAAGTGTATGATATTGTGGAATATCCAACAATTATTGCGCTGAGCGACAGTGGTCAATTGCAAAACCTCTGGCGTGGCTTGCCGCTACCAACAATTAGCGAAGTGAGTTTTTATGTTTAATAAAATCAAAAACTGGTTATTCCACGAAGATTTGAAAAAGCAAAATTTGGCGGCATTTATAATGCTTGTCGGTAGTGGACTGGGGTTATTGGCGTCATTCGTATTATCTATTGAAGCCTTGGAATTAGCAAAAAACTCTCACGCTGTATTGAGTTGCGATTTTAGCTCAGCTCTGAGCTGTTCGGCGGTGGCAAACCACTGGTCGGCAGCTATTTTAGGATTTCCAAACAGTTTCATCGGCGTGATGACTTTACCTGTCATGGTGACAATTGCTGTGGCGCTGCTGGCTAGTGCAAAGTTTCCAAAGTGGTTTATGCAGGCAGCACAAGTCGGTGCTATCATTGGAATGATATTCGCTATTTGGATGTTTTATATGAGCTACGTTGAAATTGGTGTGCTTTGTCCATGGTGCTTAACCTTGGATCTTGGGATGCTGATGATTATGTTTGGTCTGACGCGCTATAATGTTCTACAGAAAAATATCTCTTGTCGATATATACAGAAGGCTGTTGGTGGCGGATATGATGCGCTTGTCGTGGTGTCGCTGGTTGTTGCGGTAATTGTCGCGATAATCGCCAAATTCGGCAGTCAATTGTTCTAATTGTGCGTTTATTTGCTTGCTTTATGTAAAGTGCTTATGGTATATTTATGACGTATATTTATGCTCAATTTATACCACCACAATGGAACATAATATAACGTTATCAATAATAAAAGACCGTAAAGCCAAGAGATTTTTTACCCTTGGTGGTTTTATTGTCGTTAGCGCAGCTCTAGGATTTATGTTTCTGAGTTCTCAGCAAAGTCATGCGACTATTCCTAGTGGTAGTAAGCAGATTGAAGTGGGACAAGTTTCTTATCGATTATACGAATCGTCCAATGGTATTAATCCAGGCAGTCCGCTTGCAAACACCAACACCGCTGCCACGTTACCAAAAGTAGGCGCTGATTTTCGATTGAGGGTTGGTCTTCAAAATAAGAGTGCATATTTTAAAAAATTAGCTGAATACGGAAGTGGGTATGAACATAACTGCGCTATTATGTCGGATGACAGTGTTTATTGTTGGGGTAATGGTCAGTATGGAGTTCTTGGTACTAATTCAACCACCTCATCAACGGTCCCAGTACCTGTATATACACAAGACGTACTCAATGGGAAAACTATCAAGCAAGTCACCACTGGTTTTTATCACACTTGTGTAATCGCTTCTGACGATAAAGATTATTGTTGGGGCTATGGCTTAGCTGGAAGATTAGGGAATAGTGGTATAGTTCAGAAGAATGCTCCATATCCAGTTAGAGAATTTGCGACCACAGTCGTCTCTCAAATTGCTGCGGGTAATGAGCATACTTGTTCGCTTAACTCGGAGAGAAAATTGTACTGTTGGGGTAGAGGTATAAATGGAGAATTAGGTCGTGATGTTTTCTTAGGCTCAACCACGCCAACAGCGGTTAATAT
>JANDWE010000108.1 GCA_024330325.1 Candidatus Nanosynbacter colneyensis
GTTCTAATCAATGCCTTTGCGGCCAACAGTGGCGCATATGGCGGCATTGTAATTTGTATTCGTCCGTCTGGCGCAATTTTCAAACTAACAGTCTTCGCTAAGCTACGTTTTTTAACGACAATTTCTCCGAATTCTTCGTCGGTAATAATTGTCATAACTAACCTATGTTAATGCGATTTCCGGCAATTGGGCGGCGTGGAGCTTCTGGGCGACTGGCGCCAATTTGCTTAAGAACAGTGCGAGCCTGACTACTTAAGGTGTGTCGACCACTGATCACGATATAAGACTCGCTACTGTGTGGTGCCGAAAACTGCTTCAATCGTCGTTCAAAAGATTCGTCATTTCCGCCATAAGTCTTTATCCAGCGATGTTTGGCTGTGGCGGGATCGGTTTGCACCCAAACAAATAGGACTTTATATCCATATTCCCTGGCAAGGCGATTGATACGCATACGATTCGTGCGCTGATCGGTTGATCCGTCCAAAATGACAGTTTGTTTAGTCTTCAAAAATTCTTCCAAAAGCGACAATGTTGCATCAGAAATGGTTTTTGTATTGTCCGTAAAAACTTCAAATTGTCGAGAGCTTACCACTGGAGAATTGAAAATCTTCGCAAATTCTACAGCGAATTGCGTCTTCCCTGAACCTGGCGCACCAACCATGGCGATAATATGCGGAAGTGAAGGTGATAAAGGTTTCATATTGAGAAATTATAGCAGATTTTTGACTAATAAAAAAGATTCTCTTTCAAGCGAGAATCTTGGCAGGAGTGGAGGGACTCGAACCCCCGACACCTGGTTTTGGAGACCAGTGCTCTAGCCACCTGAGCTACACTCCTATAGCAACCATTTTATCACGAATTAGCTTTGTCGCAAATGTTAAAATTGTGAAAAATAAAAAACTCGTGAAAAAGATACCAAAATCCCTTGAAAAAACATAAGCGTAGTTCTACAATTAACTCAGAGATGAAAATTTTAATGCTTGGGTGGGAACTTCCTCCGCACAATAGTGGCGGACTTGGCGTTGCTTGCTATCAGATGTCGAAGGCGCTTGCTTCGGAGGGCGTTGATATTGACTTTATTATCCCCTACACCGCCAAGCATCCCGGAATTGACTATATGAATATCTATTCAGCCACTCCTTTGCCGCCGAATTATCACGATTTGGGCGCGTATAATAACGGTTCGGAGGAAGATCGTGAAAACGCTAAGGACGAGTATGGTCTTTCGCCGATGCGCGCTGTACAGAGGCGTTACGGCAAATACGTTCGGAAGTTTGTGAAAAATCATCAGCCCGACGCGATTCACGCGCATGATTGGTTGACGATGGAAGCTGGAATAATTGCTAAGGAAATGACTGGCGCGCCGCTAATTGTGCATGTTCACGCGACGGAATTTGACCGTTCTGGCGAGCAGTCAGGAAATCCTCTAGTTCACGAAATTGAGCAACAAGGCTTGTTGATGGCTGATCGGATAATCGCCGTTAGCGAGATTACGAAGGAAATAATTGTTAAGAATTATCACATTCCGCCAGAGAAAATTGAGGTGGTTTATAACGCGATTGATTTGGCTGATTTGCCGCCACACGAGTACGACGCCAGCACTTACAGATATTTGGAGGAGCTGAAAAAGGACGGCTATACGGTTGTTGGCGCGTTGACGCGACTCACGGTTCAGAAGGGTTTGACGTATTTTGTGCGAGCTGCAGCGAAGGCGCTTGATAAATATGAGAAGATTGTTTTTGTTTTATCTGGAAATGGCGAGCAAAGAGACGAACTGATTGAGCTGGCGGCAGATTTAGGGATTAGCGATAAGATGATTTTTACGGGATTTGTGCGCGGAAAACAGTGGCGAGATATTTACTATTTGATTGATGTTTTTGTGATGAGTTCGGTTTCTGAGCCATTTGGTTTGACTGCCTTGGAGGCGGCACATCATGACACGGCGCTACTT
>JANDWE010000139.1 GCA_024330325.1 Candidatus Nanosynbacter colneyensis
TCGCCCGAAGCTCGTCTTCAGGGCAAGTTGCCCTTTAGTCGTAAAAAACCGATCACATCACCGAAGGGGTGATAACATGAACAAGCAAGTAAACCGTGTGACAAATGCCATTGCAGACGACATCAGGTCACACGAACGCAGCCAAAAAATTTACTCATTATGTTTTTTGGCAGTTCTGCTACTTCCGCTGCTGCTTGTCTTCGTCTCCTATGTCTTAGGAGCTCACCAGCTCCCGTCGCTAGCGGAGCTGGTGCCGTCGAAGCTGTCGATGCTATCGATCGTTGGTTACGTGTCTACTGTCACGCTTGTATACACGATCCTCTTCCTTAACAAGAGGATGACTGTATGCCTTAAGGTATACAGCGTCACAATCGACGAACTTCTAGATGAATGTGTCGAGCTTCAGGAGAAGCTCGATGAATCCGAGCGCAGGAGGAAGGAGGCCGAGGCTCTCGCCAAGGCCTACGAGAAAATGCTCTCCAAAGAGCAGCGAGACATCGCAGAAGCTCTAGCGATTAACGCCGCAAACCGCTCCCGATAAGGTGAGTGACGTTTGCACCAAGGGCACCCCGCCCGCCTAATAGAAATAGCTCGCTTTGAGGCTTAAGCCTTGAGCTAGAGCTCTTTTGGCGGGCTATTTCTATTGGCATAAAATTTGTTACACTAGATATTGTGAAGAAAAAAGTACCAAAATTCATTGAGCAATCATTAGCCCGAGTTGCTAATCTTTACAGCTTTGAGCCGGAGCATCACCTGGAGAAAATTGACGAAAGTTTGACGCCGAATATGCGAGCTTTGCGCCTGGCTATGGCGATTGCCGAGCAACTCCTGAGTATGGGCGTGGTGGCGCGCGATGTGGTTCGTATGGCGCAAGGAATTACGCGGACATATTGCCGCAGACCCGTTCACGTGGATGTGAGTTACACTTTGGTGACAATTTCTCAAGACCGCGGAGTTAGCCATGAGCCTTTGACGATGGCGCGAGTCATCGTTCCTGACGACCCTAATTATCAATTGATTCAAGCATTGCAATTATTAGCCCTCGACATTCGTCGCAAGCAACTTTCCCTGGAAGAAGCCGAGGAACGATTGCAACAAATACTCAAAAAACCCACCGAACATTCCCGGCTAGTCGTTTACGCGGCGGGCGGATTGGTGAGCGCGGGTTCCGTCATTCTATACGGCGGCAGTTTGCTTATGGCATCAATCGCGTTACTGCTCGGATTCCTGGCAACTGGATTACTG
>JANDWE010000101.1 GCA_024330325.1 Candidatus Nanosynbacter colneyensis
TTATAGAAGAGCTGCTACGCGCCCACCCGGGGCATATTTGAATATGTGTTTGTCTTTCAATTGGCAAGCATAGGAGAATGCCCCTATGCGTACCAGCTCATGTTTAATTATGCATTATCGCCCAAAAAAACACAAGCATCATTTCTCATTTACATATTCTGGCAAAACTTTTCCAGCTAAAACTACCGCCATCAAAACTGCAAATCCACACATAATTGACGGAATTCCGACAATAGTCGACGGATCAATGATATTGACAAACGTCGTAGGCGCCATAAATAGAACATACCCCACAATCAACGAACCTAGAGAACGCCGAATATGTTTACTGGAGGTTTTACTCCTAACATACGCATAAGCAATTGCTGCAAATAATAGGCCGTAATAATACAAACCATACCACATTCCGACGCCCGGCTGGTTTTCAAAAATCACATAATTACCCAGGCAAGCCCCAGACTTAATTCCGTTAGCCTCCAATAGAAAATAGCTAATAAACATTGCGGCAAAAGTGTAACCAAGCACAGGAATCCATCGCCTCTTATCACCAGAAATTTCATATATCAAATGAATGCCCAGAGGCGGAAGCATAGTAATTGCAATATAGCCAAGTTTAGCCCAGCCGAGATTGTCCAGAAGAATCGCACCTTCACAAACGTTATATTCAGCCCATTGAAACAGTGCCAAACAAATCAACAGCATGATCACAATCTTTGTCACGGCATTCAATTTATATTTCCAAAAAGTATATATCGCCAGAATAATTTCAATTGTCAACGTCGCCAACATTACCGCTGGAGAAAAACAGTAGAGTCTCGGTTTTTTAATCTTATCCATATATAAATTATATATTATTTTCATCCCGCGTTTTCTATCATCTTCAACAGTTCTTCTTCGTCAATGATTTTCGTGCCGTATTGCTCAGCCTTTTTCAATTTGCTAGCACCAACCTTACCACCAGCCACCAAATACGTCGTGTCTTTAGAAACTGCGGTTTGAAAAACCCCACCGAGATTACGAATTTTGTCCGCAGCAGCGTCGCGTCCCATAGATTTCAGAGTACCAGTGATGACAAAACTCTTTCCACTCAAACCGCCAGATTTTTTATTAAACCGAGGAATAACTC
>JANDWE010000145.1 GCA_024330325.1 Candidatus Nanosynbacter colneyensis
AGCCAGCTCTGCAGAAATCCCCGGCCCTTCTTGCCCAAATACCAAAACCGCACGCTTCGATAAACTCGTCTGTGACATATTAACACTTCCTGGGATATTATCAATAGCGATAATTTCCCTACCTTCATTACGCATTTTTTCAACAAACTCTTCCGTCGTCGCCAGATACGTAATATGCAGATACTTATCCGTCATCATCGCACCGCGTTTATTCCATTGCCTGCGCCCAATTACATAAATCTGCCGCACGCCAAACGCATTAGCACTCCTGACAATTGTCCCCATATTAAAATCCCGTTCGGTATTTTCCAGCGCAATCATCAAACCGTGATCTTCAGAATCCAGCTCGCTTATAATCTCCGATTCGCTCCGACCCTTAAACTTATCAATGACATTTCTTTTATCTTCCATCTCTGTTATTTTAGCAAACGTCGCGAGAAAGAGACAAGAAGTTGACAAAAATCGTTGACATTTTTTCCTATATGTGATATAAATAATATCAGCTTTTATCCATAAGATAAAAGTTGTCCCTTAATTAAGCTATCGATTCACTCATTAAGGAGAGTGACATGCACACTTCAAACTGTGCGGCGGATGACACTAAGTTGAGCAAACCAAACCGATTCTACTCGGTTTGGTTTGCATTCCTGCTTATCGTCTGGCCACTGGTTGCCGTCCTTGGCCTTTACGCCCTAGGGCAGCCGCTACCGTCGCTATCATTACTAACCTCTCCGAGGTTTTTAACGATGCAGATTATCGTTGACTACTCAATGGCGCTCGCGTTTGTAGCGTGCGCTCTCCTCTTCAACAAGAGGACCGCCAAGCACGCCAACGTAATCAACGAGCTCCGGCGGGAGCTTGCTGTGTTCAAGGACGAAAACGGTGAGCTCCAAGATGAGCTTGCTAAGTCCAAGGACGAAAACGGTGAGCTCCAAGATGAGCTTGCCTCTGTCAGGGCCGAACTCAGGGAGGCCAAGCTCGAGCTTCGTCGTGCAGGGGAATATGCTGAGTTCAATGAACGCTGCTACGAAAGTCTCCGTAAGGAATACAGCGAAACCACGCTAGATCTCCTGAAGACCAGGCGCGAACGCGACGATCTCCGAAGCAAACTCGTCTTAGCGCGTAAGGTGATTAGGAGACTTCTCGCCGAGCGCAACAGGCTTCAGCGCAAACTCGCCAAAGCCAGGATAGGCTTTGGGTTTTACCGACGTGAGTATGTCAATGCTGAAGCTCGAGTTGCTGACGCTTTACGACAGATCAAAGGCCTTGAGAGCGATATCGAGATGCGAGACAAGGTGATTAGCAGTTTGCTGGATGACGTAGTCATTCGAACAAAGGGCTAAAAGCCCGCCTAAGAAGTAGTTCGCCTTGAGGCTTAAGCCTCGGCTGAGCCTCTTGGCGGGCTATTTCTTTTGGTTTTGAAAGTTATTTTGTTATTGGTATTGACATTTTATCCTATTAGTGATACAAATGAATACAGCTTTTGTTGACGAGTAAATCCTTGTCCGAAAGTGAACCTTGACAGGCAATCGAACACAAGATGAGTTTTTATCTCTTTTTAAAAAACCGTCATAAGAGAGATGAAATCTCATCTTGTATCGTAAAGGACGATACGTCGCGATCCTGCGGATGAGAGAATATCGGAAAGGATACTGAAATGTGGGGACATTTCACGAGCGAACTTCAGAATGGCGTTGAGACTCTCAAGGAAGACTGGAAGAAGATTAGGGCAAACGTCAAAAACGCCGACGTCTCCGACTTCAAGGAATACGAGAAGAAAGAGCTCAAACTCAGTACAAAGGACTACACAGCCTCACTCCAGAAGATTGTGGAGCTTACAGCTCTTCTTTGTAGCGACTATGGCTACAGCACGAAGTTGGTGTGCTGTAAGCTCAAACTGGCTCTCTGCGGGCTCGAAGATTCGATTGATTATCTTCACAGCCGCGCCGTTAAGGGAAATACGGAGATCGAAGAAGAACTCTTCGACACTGCTACGCGCAACATCTCCGCAGCCTACGAGGTTGTAGAGGAAATGAGCGAATTCCTCAATACCAGTAGTCGCGGTATCGTTCACGCAACTGCACCTCACATCGTCGATCACAGCCTCGAGGAAACTATCACGAGTCGCCAAGTCATGGGCGCTGCTTTGTATGAGTGCGCTGTTTTCTTCGACGACGGAGAGTGGACTTGGTGATACTTAGTATCCCTTGAGTCGATTCGTCTACATGGCAGGTGATTGTTCTTTTACGATTGCCTGTCATGTAGACTCTGGATTTATGTTATTAAAAATCACCCTGAGCATGGGTGATTTTCTTATGGTGAAAAATTTCAATTCTTGGTGCGGATGAAAGGACTTGAACCTTCACGTACTTACGTACACTAGCACCTGAAGCTAGCGCGTCTACCAATTCCGCCACATCCGCATGGGCTACGCGTCAATTATAGCCCAATTTTCACCCAGTATCAAGCTTGATTACGAAGCTTGCACCATGCGTTTAATTCCGCCGCCAACTCCTTTGGTTGAGCCTCCGCTTTAATTCCTGGATTAAAAATTCCAGCTGGATCAAAGATTTTTTTCACCTTCGCGTATAATTGTTTTTCATCATCTGGCAGATTTTTATAGATAAAGTTAGCCTTCAATCTTCCGTCACCACCAAAGCCCGCAAAAGAACCTTCATACTTATTAACAATCTGAGAAATTTCCGCCAACAATTGAAGAATCTTCTGGCGTTCACTCACTTTTTTACTATCAAACGTCGGATGCAAAGAAATATAATCGCTTGAAAAATCAACGAAAACTGGTAAATCCACACCGTACTTAGATTCCAGCGACTTCAACTCACTAAGGAAACTATCAATCTTTTCTTGTGCCATTAAAATCCCAGAGAAAACGCGTGGCGTAATCATATGCGGCTCGCTCGGAGTTTCCGCCAAAGCCAAAACAGAGTGTAAGCTGAACAAATCCTGCTCTTCCGAGTGTAGAGTTTTTATGTCAATTGCTTCTGATGATTCCAATTTTCTAGTCAATTTCTTCGCGGCTTTATTACGCGCCCTGTCAGAGAAGTCATCAAAGATAGCTAAGACCACCGCGCCCTTGAAGCATTCTTTCGGCGCCCACTCAACTACCTTACCGACGACCGCAGCCTGGCGGAAGAATCGCCCGTCGATTATTTCCACCGCCGATGCCTTATTTTTCATCGCTAATTCCACGGCTGATTGCGTGTCTGACAACTTTTTATATGATGCGGCAACAACTGAATATTCTGGACGAATAAATTGCGCCTTCATAATAACTTCGCAAATCACACCCAGACTTCCCTGACTACCGATAAACAGCGGCGTCAAATCAAACGACCCGTCCTTTTGCTTCACCCGAGAAATCCCACTATAGCCAACTGTATCTGGCAAAGCTGGATCCATTTGCGAAATCAGCTCGGCGTTATCTGAGATTAAATTGTCAATCTCTCGATAAATCTCGCCCTCAAACGTCGATAAGCCTTTTTTCTTACTCAATTCGCGTCGAGATATGCGACCAGTCTGAATCACGTCACCATTACTTAGGACAATCTCAAGCTGCTGAATCGCGTCAGCAAAACGACCATGCGCGCCAGATAACATTCCAGATGGAGCTGTGTTAATTGCGCCACCAATTGTGCCTTCTTCCGCCACATATGAGGTTCGCGGCAAGCCCAAGCCTTTATGAGTAGACAAAGTTGCGTTGATTGCCGAAAGAGAGATTCCCGCTTGAGCATGAATCAGCTGTTGGCGAGGATCAATACCAACCACACGATTCATATATGTTTTTTCGTCAATTGCAATGCCTTTATTCGTCGCTGCGCCAGTTTCATCATTGCCACAACCACGAACAAACACAGGTAAAACATGACCTTTCTCTGCCAATTGAGAACAAAATCGCATCACTTTCCTAATGTCATTCATATTAGCCGCACGAACAATCATCTCTGGTCGGCGCGCCAAAAGTCCATTGTCAACTTCAACTTGACTCAATGCAAAATCCTGCGACGCGACTTCGCCGCTAAGGTGCTCATTCAAATATTTCGCAACTTTATTCATCAATCCTCCTTAGTATGTTACTTCAATTTTAACATAAGCGCGGACAGTTGATAAGTAGAATTTGTTTTGATATAATCGGGTTATGCGGATGTGGTGGAATTGGTAGACACGCATGCCTTAGGAGCATGTGCCTCACGGCGTGAAGGTTCAAGTCCTTTCATCCGCACCAAGAA
>JANDWE010000004.1 GCA_024330325.1 Candidatus Nanosynbacter colneyensis
ATTTTATTTTGTGCCAATTAATCTTCGTTTTTCAATTTCTTAACTAATTTATTAAGAGGTTTTTCGTTTTCGACGCGATTAGACTTGGCTTGCTCCAAGTAATTGTCCAGCAAAACCTTCACGACGCCAGCGGCTGGAATAGCAACCAAACCGCCTAATAGACCACCGACATACAAACCAATTGTCACCGCGACCAAGACAGTCAGAGCCGACAACTCAACCTTCTTTGATTGGATAGAAGGAGAGACAAAGTTATTCTCAATCTGCTGGTAAATCACGAAATAAATCGCGTAAATAACGCCCGCTGTCATATTATTGAAGAATAGCAGTAGTGATATCAACGCGCCAGCAATCGTTGCGCCAAACATCGGAATTAGCGTCAACACAAACGTCGCCATAACGGTGAGCATTGCCAAATTGGAATTTATGACAGGGAATGTCAAGCTCAGCACAAACACCACGAAACCTGATAATATCGCATCGATTCCAGAAACCGTCAATTGTCCAGAAACATAACCTGTGACCACGTTGTACATTCGGCCAACCAGCTTCTTATGGCGCTCCATTTTTTCTTCGTCGTTGTATAATCCCCACAAACGCTTCACCCAAGTTGGGCCCTCGAGGAGCATCAGGAATGACAGCACCAGCACCAAGAATAGCGAGCCTAAGAACGACGCCAAAGAGCCAACGCTGGACAATAGATTTGTACCGACGCTCGTTGCCCAAGACGAAGACTGTTGCTTGATGTTTTCCATCATCGAATCGACCTGCGGGCGCAAATTATTCTTATCAATAAAATCATTGACGCCACGCCACTGTGAGCTGGCTTGATCAATTATGCTCGGAATGCTTTCGACGAATTTGGCGGATTGTTGGACAATTGGCGGAATCACAAACCAAATCACACAGCCCAAAAGCAAAACCAGCGTTGTGTATGCTAGCGCCGTGCCGCCCAATCGACTTTTCCCAGGAAGTTTTTTAGCAATTGCCGCAACTGGACGATTCAGCGCCAACGCCAAAAACAGGGAAATTCCCAATAAAACCAGCGCATCCTTTGCGGAATAAATTGCCAAACCAGCCAGGCCAAAGCCCATCACGACCAGCCAAAATCGCACAAATGTTTTTGTGTCTATCTCTATACGTACTTTCATAATTAAACTTTACCAGCTTTTCGGCGTGTTCGCAACGCCGACAGAGATAATTTACTATCATAAGACATCGCGCCGTAACGGAAAACGCGCACGGATAGCCACATAACAAACACCGCTGTAGCGACCAAAATTGCCGTACCGAGCAAAGCTTCCCAAATTGGCAAATTGCCTATTGCGTTTCGTAATAACAATGGAATCGGCGCAGTGAATGGAAATAGCGACAAGAACTTAACGAAGAAATAATCAGGGAAGGAAACAAACGCCGTGATTCCGTAAAATGGACCAATGAATAGCATAATCACAATTCCGAACCACTGACTGGCTTCTTTGGCGGTCGGCATCATCGCGCCCAAAGTCACCAACATTCCCGTAAATAAAGTGAAGCTTGCGGAGAAAATTATGATCGCCAGACCAATTCTCACAGGATCAAACACGAGCGTACTCAAGTCCAGATTAGGCAATTGCAACTTCGAGCCAAATGCCAAATAGCCCGCCAAAACCGGCAAAACAATCACCAAAATCTGAATCAAAGCCAACACCATCAAAGACAGAATTTTACCCGTAATCAAAGTGTCAGTTTTAACGGTCGTAAGCAGCATTTCCACCGTGCGATTTTCTTTTTCCTCGGTGGTGCTAATGAGCATTTGATTGCCAAAAATACTGATGAGAATGAACAAAATAACCAAAAACATTCCCGGTACAATCATCTCATTGATGCCGCCGTGCTCTTTTCCGTCCAGATATGTGGTTGATGACAATTGGACTTTGTCGCGTAGAATTGCAACTTGTGCTGGACTGACGCCGCTTGCTACTGATTGGCTCAATAAGCTCTGCGCCACCGCGCTGTATTTTCCGTTTTGGAATAGCCCAACATCTTTACCGTAAACTTCAACCTTTTGCTTACTCAAATCCTTTGGAAAATAAATATACGCATCAACCTTATTATTTTTTACGTCGTCAATTCCAGATTCTTTCGACTTGGCGGTTTTGGCTTTAATTGCCGCCAGTAATTCTGGCTTCACCAACTTCGAATCGTCCGTGACTTCCAGTGAAAATTCTTGCTTTTCCAGATTTTTTGACGCTTCAATAGTCGTGCTTTGCGACCAAAACATAATGCCATACAGCACGCCAATCAACAGAGGAAAACCCAATGCTGTCAACCAAAACGTCGGTTTTTTCAGTGTTCTAAGCGTCTCGAATTTGAAAACCGTCCCCAAATTATGCATTTTACTCATCACTCAGCTCCTTCGCTTCGCCGCCGTAAACTTGGACAAAAATGTCGTCCATTGAAGCGCCGCCAAATTGACTTTTTACTTCTTCCAACGTGCCGTATGCCGCCGCTTGACCGTCTTTCAATAAAATCAAACGATCGCACAATCTTTCAACTTCCTCCATCTGGTGCGTAACGTAAATAATTGTTGCGCCAGCTTTTCGCTGCTCCTCAATTATATTCATCAGCAATCGGCGATTCACCGGATCGAAACCTTTGGCCGGCTCGTCCATAATCAGCAGTTCTGGATCGCCCATAATCGTTACGCCAAGCTGAATTTTCTGTTGCTGTCCGCCAGATAATTTATCAAGTTGCGTATTAGCCTTGTCGCTCAAATTGACACGCTCCAAAAACTTCAGAGAAAAATCCTTAGCTTCTTTGCGACTCAAACCCTTCAACTGACCAAAATAAAGCATCACGTCTAAAACTTTTTCTTTTTTATACAAACCGCGCTCTTCAGGAAGATATCCGAGGCGAATCTGACTTTCCACCGAATACGGCTTGCCGTTTATCAATAAATCGCCCGCGGTCGGCTGATATAACCCCAACAATGCGCGCAACGTCGTAGTTTTTCCCGAGCCATTACTTCCCAAAAAACCAAAAACTTCGCCGCGAAAAACATCGAAACTCAGATCTTTAATAACAGTTTTATCACCGAAACTCATCTTAAAATGACGAATCTCAACCATTTTTTTATTATCTGGCATACGCCTCCTTTTCTTTAAATAAAATTATAGCACTTAGCGTAAGAAAAAAGATATAATATAAATATGCGACTACTGGTTATTGAGGACGAACGAAAAATTGCGAGGGTCATAACCGAATCTCTGAAGCGCGAGAAGTACGCGGTTGATACAGCGTATGACGGAGAAGAGGGCTTTAATTTGGCGGACAGCCAGCCATATGATTTGCTAATTGTTGATCGAATGTTACCGGGATTAGAAGGTACGGAGATTGTTAAAAAATTGCGCGAAAACGGGAAAAATATGCCAATTCTATTTCTGACAGCCCTGAGCACGACCGAAGATAAAACGCTCGGGCTGGACGTGGGCGCTGATGATTATTTGACTAAGCCTTTTGCGATTGATGAATTGTTGGCGCGAGTGCGAGCTTTACTTCGCCGCCCACCGATTAGCCAACCAGACGTTCTGCAAATTGACGATTTGAAAATTGACAAACAACAACATACAGTAGCTCGCGCAGGAAAAATTATCGACCTCACAAGCAAAGAATATGCGCTGCTGGAATATTTGATGCAACATCCAAATCAGACTCTCAGTAAAGAAACGCTGATTGATCATGTTTGGGATTTTGACGCTGATATTTTGCCGAATAATGTCGAGGCATACATAAAAAATCTACGCCAAAAAATCGACAAACCGTTCAAAAAACAATTGATAAAAACCGTGCGCGGCTTCGGTTATAGGATTGAATCATGAAAATTTTTACTTCAGCAACAATTAAGTTGGCGGGCTGGTATCTGATGATTTTGATGATTGTCAGTTTGCTGTTTAGTAGCATTATTTTTCAGGTGGCGCGCTCGGAAGTTGATGCGCAAATTCATAAAATTATCATTCAAAGGAAGGGTGATTTTCCTGCAATCAATTTGTCAGAGAGAATAGATAATTCAACTCGAAATCTTTTGATTAGTTTGGGCTATATAAATCTTATCGTTCTGCTCGCTGGCGGTTGGTGTTCGTATTTATTGGCGAAAATCACTTTGCGGCCGATAGAAACCGCCCACAAAGCTCAATCGCGATTTGTTGCCAATGCCAGCCATCAGCTCCGAACACCTTTGGCAATTATGAAAGCAGAAACTGAATTTGCATTGAAAAATAGAAAGACAGAGAAGGCAGAACTTACAGAAACCCTGGAAAGTAATTTGGAGGAAATAAATAAGTTGACTGAGCTTACAGCGATGCTTCTGGAACTGTCGCGGACGGAAAATAAGTTGGCGCTGGAAGATAAAAGTTTCAATTTGACGGAATTGATATCCGAACTCATCCGCGAACGGAAAGCCGAAGCGCGAGTTAAAATGAATTGCCCAGAACACATAAATATTCCGCTTCATCACACCGCGACACGAGAATTGTGCGCGATTTTACTCGATAATTCATTGAAACATAGCCCGAAAAATTCTGTGGTAAAAATTTGTATTACTCCATCGAAACAAAACATCACCGTCAACTTCATCAACGACGGCACAATTTCACAACAAACTCTGCCACACGTTTTTGAGCAATTTTTCCGCGGCAACCAACAGACGAAAGGCTACGGATTAGGATTACCATTAGCGGAACAATTGACAAAAGCGCTAGGCGGACAAATCTCTGTTAGCACCTCGAAAAACTCAACCATTTTCACAATTTCCTTGCCGATTCTGTAAATTTTCAGCTATTTTTCAGAATTAGATGTTGTAATAGGATTGTTGATTGGCAAATTGCCGATCCGAAAGGGGAAGTATGAGTACAACATTTTTAAGCAAAAAAGGGTTTAAGGAGCTTCAGAAAGAAATTTCTGGACTAGAGATTTCAGAGAAAGCGCTCATATTAGAATTGAAAGAAATTGGGCGCGCCAAATCGCGTGATGACAAATTACACCGCAACGATGTAATTACGCAACTGGAAAATATTCAATCAAAAATCTTTACGAAGAAAGATATTTTACGTCACGCTAAGCCGCTGCCAAGGAAGCGTGATCGATTGAAAATTGCTATCGGCTCAGTCGTGGACTTGGTGGATCAGCAGGGAAAAATTTTCCGCTACACGCTAGTTCACAGCATGGAGGCAAACCCTCTGGACGGGCGAATTTCCGTGGATAGTCCGTTGGGAAAAAGTCTATTAAATCACAAGAAATCCGAAACTGTTTCCTGGAAAAATGGCTTGATGACCAGACAGCTACAAGTCGTTAAAATTAGCTAATCTCAATTGTCCACCACGACAGTTTAGTCCTCACTAGTGAGTGGGGACTTTTTTATTTTAATAGCATTTTATTCCGTTTCTGAAATTTAATATAAAAACAAAAAATCGCCCAAAAGAGCGATAATTTATACCTGTCAAATTTGGCTGGGACGGCAGGATTCGAACCTATTTCCAGACTATGGCACAGCATTGAAAGATAAATT
>JANDWE010000102.1 GCA_024330325.1 Candidatus Nanosynbacter colneyensis
GTTTCAATCACAACCGTCTGACCGGCGCGCTTCGCCGTTGGCTCTTTTTTCAAAGAATTTAGAACGGATTGATCGCTCAGTTTTACATTGATAAAACCTGGACCAGCCACGCTTACTTCACTAAACTCCTCTTCCTTGCGCAGATTTTCAGCAATCATCTCCGCAATTTCACGCGGATTCTTCCCTAGCGGCTTAGCCAATTGCAACGCCACATTTGTAGCAAAGTCACCAAACTTCGGATCAGGACGCGTCAATTGTACCGACATATCTTGATCAAAAAGTTGCTTCACTACTTGAGAAATAATCTGTTCCATACTGTCTAGTATACAACAGAGGTGGACTATTATCTAGCTAAATCTCTACGCTGTTTCGTCAAGCTCTTCCAGTTCCAGACTTAATTTCGTCGCTGAACTTGGACTAGACCCTTTCACGTGTTGCAGCACATATGTCAATGCCGACATATCGTCTCGACTCAATACGCCTTCGGTAAGTCCGTGAATATCTTTTTCTTCAGCCATTTTATTCCTTTTTGTTTTAATTTTTTATACAGTAAAATGATATCACATTATTTTTATTTTGTCAATAACTAGAACCTTGCGACCACTTACTTGGCTTTATTTTTGTCCGATCGGCGCTTATATTCTTCTGCTATAACCCTACCTATTTCGCTGTCTTTTAAGTACTCTTTACATGATGACAATAAACGCTCGGATGCATCGGAATCCTTCATCTTTAGCGCCTTCCTATATGAATTGCTAAACGCCGCAAACATACCGTCTTCATCTTCCATGATTCTAATAGTAAGCTTTTTATCTTCTGACGACACATAAACGAATATCAGGTCTGCGCCAGATTTCAATGCCGTATGAATCGCTGCAGAGCCCATTTCACTGCGAGGCTTTCGGCCTACTGAGTCATCCGCTGAATATCCAGCCAAAACCAAAGACCCACCATCCTCAACAAATTTAACCGCTTCTTCGTAATGGTCTGTTGAAAAGTGAACCGGTTTTTTACTCTTTTTATCTACCCATTCATATGGCACACCAAAAAAGTTTTTAGCGCCAAACGCAAGATACTGTATAGCTTCTAAGTTGATTCCGCCAACACCCTTCTTAATCCAATCTCTATTAGTCGACGCTACACCAATATTAATTTTGTTCAACAAAGACGCTAAGTAACTAGCCGTAGGGACATCTTCTCCATTGAAATGCGTTGGCGCTATAACACTTCCCTTGCCCTCGTCTTTGGCTTTTTTGGCGGCTTCAATTAAGATATCTTCGCCAATTATTTCAACTTCCTTTTTGCCATGCATTAAGCCCATCAGCAGCTTAAGTCCAGAGGAAAGCCGAACGTCTGTTTCTGGTAATCCCAATTCTTCTCCAGCTGCCGCAAGTTTTTCTACCGCCGAATTGTTAGTTAGTCCAAAAGGTTTGCCGTGCTTTTCTCGTCTACCACGCACCCATTTCTTAAGAGAATCAAGCGCAACCGACAGAGAAAAACCCTCTCTCTGTGGCTCAGTTTCTTTTACGTCAATATCAGACTCTTCAGCGATGCCTGGATGGAAGACTTCATCGAACAATTTTTGTTCTTCTGGGGTTGGGGTAAACTTATCTATTCCTGCAGTCATTTTAACTATCTCTCCTTATTACGCAGCCAATACCAGATCATATTTATCACGCATATACCC
>JANDWE010000134.1 GCA_024330325.1 Candidatus Nanosynbacter colneyensis
CAATTTACTCGCTGAGTATGTTTTTAATTGCGATTGTCCTTCTGATTCAAAGTTTCGGCATCCCTAATTATATTTACGCCCTGACCCAATCGACCAAATTATACGAAGAAAATTACGTCAATCCAAAAACCGCCAAATTGACTTTTCCAGAGAAAAAACGCAACTTAATATACATCTATTTAGAGTCAATGGAAAACACTTTAGCGTCAAAGGCCAATGGCGGCAGTTCCGAAACCTCCGTTATTCCAGAGCTGGAAGAATTGGCGTTAAAAAATACCTCATTCTCAAACAAAGCATCTGGCATCGGCGGCGCCTTGCCTGCAACAAACACCGGCTGGACTGTAGCGGGAATGGCCGCGCAATCCGCTGGTGTTCCGCTAAAGGAAAACTTGGTTGGTGGACGCGATCATAACGCCCTGGGCGAGTTTAAAAAATTCTTGCCAGGCGCTTATAGTCTTGGTGAGATTTTAGAAAAACAAGGCTATAATCAAACATTTGTTATGGGATCCGAGGCGAGTTTTGGCGGACGCGATAAATTATTAACTCAACACGGTAACTTCAATATCAAAGATTACAATTACGCCAAAAAACACGGAAAAATCTCCGAAGATTACAAGGTCTGGTGGGGTTATGAAGACAAAAAGTTATTCCAATTTGCCCGCGAAGAAGCCTCGCGCTTGGCGGCGTCAGACAAGCCATTCAACTTGCAATTATTGACCGCCGACACGCATTTTACCGATGGCTATTTGGATGAAACCTGCGCCAAAACCTTCAGCAATCAATACGATAACGTTCACGCTTGCTCCTCAAAACAAGTCGCCGCATTCGTCAATTGGGTTAAATCTCAGCCATTTTATAAAAACACCACAATTATCATTTCTGGCGACCATTTAGGAATGCAAACTTCATACTACGACGAAAAAATTGGCGGAACTAATTATCAGCGAACCATTTACAACACATTTATAAATCCAGCTATTTCGACCGACCATTCAAAGAATCGTCAATTTACGACATTCGATATGTATC
>JANDWE010000096.1 GCA_024330325.1 Candidatus Nanosynbacter colneyensis
CCATAATGCTGATAACTCTCCTGAGGTTTGAACTACTGGCTTCTGCTCATATTTTGGCTTTAAAATACTAGACAGCTTGTACCTAACAGCGTCTAGTGCGTGATCGAATCCACCCTCTGGTATGTTTATAGTCTTGCCGTCTTTATCAGTCTGCCATAAATAATTTCTATATTCTTTAATCAAATTAACACTTCGTTTGGTCATTGAGATACTCTGCTCTTGCACATAACCGATTCCCTGCAAAATAGATCCGCTGCCTTTTTTCGCTGCAACAACAGACAATCCGTACATCTGCAGTTCATCGATAGACTTCGGCTCTGCTGAATCTGCTACAATCACACCGAAATCTAAGTTATTCATAAATGAGGCGATTTGTTGATTACTCATACCTTTTCTGTAAAGAACCTCATCTAAGACATATCCGCCGTTGTAATAGTAGACTGCGACTAATGCTGTAGGATCGTTTGAATATCCAAAATCCAATCCATAGCCTTCTAGTCGGGCTTCATGAGGTATTTCGTCTATAATCTTCCAGCCTTTGTATATTCTACCTTCGACCTCTCCTAGTTGACCCAATCCGTAAACAGTCCACCAGTTTTTGTTTGATTTGTGTGCTTCAATGTCTTTTACGATTGTTTCAGGCAGACCTTCGTTATCTTTATAAGTAACTGTAATCATTTCCACGTCATCACGTGTATTTAATAAGTCATAGAACCAAAACTCATTTGTTGGGTTCCAGTCAAGCCAAATCTCTAGTCGTGTACGCACTGCTAATTGATCGAATGATTCATAGGCTACGTTGTTACACTCATTTATGAATAATCTATCACGACGTGGACCACGCACCTTACTAGGCTGATCAGCGCTAAAAAACTCTATCTTTGAGCCTGTTTCAAATGTATAAATAGAGTCTGTAGCGTTCCAGGCTGATTCCTTCCAATAGCCGTGTTCCTGCATAATATTCTTAAAATCACGCATAGCACCCCTTTTAAGATGAGGAAATGATTCAGACACAACACTTGTTAAAGTCGGTTGCTTATCTTTCTGAGCCTTGCTGATAAGTATTTGAAGGATAGATATAGTCTTACCCGCAGAAGTTCCGCCACATACGCCACGGATACGCTTTGTCATTTTAGCAAGCTTTTTTGTTGAGCTGGTCAAGACGAACATTACTGTTCGCCCTCCACCAAATCACCAAGAATCGGCTTTGGTAGTTTAACGTGTAATTCTTTCTTTTCTGTTATTCGCTGTTTGAGCTTGTTATATTCTCGAATCGCTGCCATTTTAGCTTTGAAGTCTGCGTCCTGCGTGATGAGCTTCTCCATCTGCTTGTCGACGAACTGATCATTCAACCCACCAGCTTCGAATAGCTCGTCTATCCTCTTAAGAATGTTACGTTTTGTCAAGAGTTCAGAAGCTCTTGTTCGTGCGGCATTATACCAATTAGGTTTTGACCGATCAGGTTCATACGCCTCTATATAACTTTGAACACCATTACCAAAAAACTCTCTGTCGCTAGCATAGAGTCGACAGAACTTTTCTTGTCTTGGATTCAGTCTTCTTAGCTTTTTATCCATATCCACCTCATTTTCAAAATACATAAGAACGTTTTACTTCAGAGTTGCGTTCTTTCAACTCACATACTGTACTTATATTATAGCATAAATCAGCTATTCCGCCAGCTCTGTTATAGTCACTTCCACACGAGGATTTTTTCTATCAACACCGCCAAAACTTATTATCAGGCGGTTAACTATTCCACAGCAATCATCTTCTAAATAACCAGCATCAACTAGCAGGTCGAGTATACTATTGCCATATTATCGAGATCGTGACGGATTCTGTCCTTATTATAAAAAACCATCATTACTTCTAAGGGACCCTCCCATTTCATGTTTCTAAACTTACGAACCTTAGAGAAAAGACATATCTCTTTCATGGCTGCCTCGTGCCAATTATTAAATTTCTCACTGTTAGCAATAAATCTATTACCAGTGCGTGAATTTTTCAAAATCCGTTTATTATTCTTTTTACTCGGAACCTGACCCGCGATATCGAATTTAACCTTTGTCATCCCTTCTCCTCCAACAATTCAGAATCTTCGTGAATATTGCCAACGACCTCTAGATTTGCTAGTTCAAAGAGAGGCTCAGCTACACCTGCACATTCGCCTATGAAAACACCATTAGAAAACTTAACCACCCAGTACTCAATAGGCTCGCCAGTGTCG
>JANDWE010000005.1 GCA_024330325.1 Candidatus Nanosynbacter colneyensis
GCCATATACTGTGCTGCGTGACCAAATATTCACTCATCCAACGGTGAGTGAGGCATTAAACGATTTATTTACATAAAGGAGTAATTATGAATCACACAATTTTTGACGACATTGTATCTGGAAAAATGAAATCTTGGAAGATTTGGGAAGATGAGAAGTTTTTGGCGTTTTTGACGCCGTTTCCGAACACGCCAGGTTTTACTGTGGTGATTCCGAAACAGAATCCAGGCGATTACGTATTTTCTTTGGACGATAATTTATATTCCGAAATGATGCTGGCAGTGAAAAAGGTTGCTGGTATTTTGAAAAAAGCGTTTGACACGCCGCGAGTGGCGCTGATTTTTGAAGGCACGGGCGTGGCGCATGTGCATGCCAAATTGATGCCGCTTCATGGCGATTTGGCAAAGGGAATTGGTTCGCCAGTGTCGCACGAGCAAGCGTTTTATGAGAAATATCCTGGTTGGTTAACCACGGCTGACGGTCCAAAAATGGATGATGCTCAATTGGATGAAATTCAGGCGCGAATTTTAGCCGTGCAAGGTAAATAGGATAGCTAGTTCGTCTCTAATTTTACGTCTTTTCCTTCGTACATATCCAAATAGAACGGATATAGTTTGTCGGCGTGCTTTTTAACCTCGTCTTGGTTTAAGGCTACAATGTCGTGACCGA
The DNA here is from genome assembly GCA_024330325.1 of Candidatus Nanosynbacter colneyensis. Taxonomy (GTDB): domain Bacteria; phylum Patescibacteriota; class Saccharimonadia; order Saccharimonadales; family Saccharimonadaceae; genus Nanosynbacter. Next base: position 670 of record JANDWE010000005.1, read on the forward strand.
TACCGAATGAGGCTGGAATTGAATAATATTGGAATTTGGCGCCAGAAGCTGCAGCCATTTGCTTGGGTATGTTGACCGCGAGATTTTTATCAATTGCGGTATCGTTTTCGCTCGTTACAACCCCGACGTATTTTAGCCCTGGAGCTTTTAGGTCGGATTTATAGTTCTTGGCGATTATTATATATTTTCCAAGAGCGCGATATGACAAATTGCTACCCGTGAACGAATCTGGAAGAATATTACGTCCGTAAAGATTTCGTAAAAGCGGAATTTTCCAGGAAGGAGTTTCCGACGCTGAAGGCTGATAAAAAGGTGATAGAAGTAGCGCTCGTGATATGGTTTGGCTGTTGTATTGCGTAATCCAAGTCGCCATATTTGCGCCGCCAGAAAGTCCGACGACTCCCGTTTCATCGCCCAAACCGCTAATTATGCTAGTGCTGGAGTTCATAAATTGCGCCATTGCTGGAATGGTGATTTCTCCGTGTCGTTTGTTGTCTGTCAGACCGTGGCTGGGGACGCGGGGAATATAGACGTTATAGCCGGCATTGAAAAAGGTGTCGCCCAAGTCTGCGAATTGCTGTGGGCATGCGCTTACGCCATGAATCATCATGACGGCTTTGGCGGTTTTTTTGCCGTGGGTTTTAATAATCGATCGACATTCTGGTCTAACGTCGGTATTTGAAGTGTCTTCGCTAACAGTGCGATTTGCAGCGGCGATGGCATCGTTGTAACTCAATTTTTCAGAGTTTGAAGATTGCAATTGCTTAGATGTTGCTGGCCAAAAGAAAGCTGCGGCGACTAATAAGGCGGTTATAATGACAATTGAGCAGACTGCCCAAATAGTAATTTTTATGATGCGATTTTTTTGTGAAGTGTTCATGGGTATATTATATTGGTTGCGAGTGGAGCTGTGAAGTTTTGTGGCGTCAGCGTTCTTAATAGCCCATACAAATGTCTCTATAAGGTCGCGTCACAATTTCCATTGAATCCAGATCGAGTTTGGTTTCAATGTTACTAATCATCATCAGTGCACTAGTCTCATTATCTGACAAAACCTCAACTTCTACGAAAGTTCCGGCGTCTTTGATTTCGTCGATAGTTACCGTTGCTTGCGGAAAATCAGAGGACTGAAACGAGCGACGGTATTTGTTGACCTCGGCCAGTTGCACCATACCGAGGTTTGCCAGTATCTGCTTGGCGGTTGCCGCATCTTCGGGCTGAATTGGCAGGTTCGTCTCGGGCTTAATGATTACATTATTTTCCGTATGCGTTGCGGCGGTCGTTGCTGGCTTATATGTTATCTCGGCAAAACTATCGCGCTGGCGAATCCGCAAGCATTCAACCGTCTGCATAAAATCGACATCAGGACGAGAATAATACGTATCAATTTCGCGAAGATTGCCCTTTAACTCAAAACCGATGTTTTGCAGTCGCCCGATTAGCTCTTCAATATTGCCCGTTAGCTGGCGTTTGCGCTCGATCTCTAATAGTTTTTTGGTCATTTGATAGTCTTTCTTATGGAAGTGTAGATATTTGAATATTTATTTATATGATGGTTTAATTATAGCAAGAAAGGTAAATGATTTTATGACCACACACCAATTAAAATTGGCGACCGAGCCGTTTAACGCTATTATTTCTGGCAATAAGACTATCGAGTCGCGACTATATGACGCCAAACGACAGAAAATCCAGATCGGGGATCGGATTATTTTTACAAATAGAGATAATTCCGAGCAAACTGTTACCGCTGAGGTTGTTGGTTTGCTTAGATGCGCGACATTTCGTGACTTATTTTCTCACAATAATCCGCGAAAGTTCGGCGGTGATAATGTCGAATGGTTAGAAAATCAAATTTCTGAATTTTATTCTCTCAGCGACCAGCTGGAAAATGGCGTGATAGGTATCGAATTTGAAATATTTTAATGATATAATAATGACCATCCTATCAGGCTACACTAAAAATCGTAGTCATCACAGGAAGGTGTACTATGACCGAAGCGCTAGTCAATGATATCATTGTACGTCCGGCAAGGGCGGACGATTTCGATTTCGTCGCGGATCTTATGATCCGGGCGCTCACACCGTTTTATGACGGTGACCACTACGCACACGCACGGCGTATCTTTGATGCGCACATGGCAGGCGGTGTTGACCGCGTCGGCCAGTTCTCGGCCGGACAGCACATGTTCATCGCCGAGAGTGATGGACAACCCGTGGGTGTCATTCATGTTGTCAACAAGAAACAGGGGACTGTCAAGATCAGCCCTCTCATTGTTGACACGGCGTACCGAGGAAAGATGGGCGTCGGAAATATGCTGCTCAAGCACGCCGAAGATTTCGCCCGAAGCCATGGTGCTCGGCAGATCTACTGCACTGTGGCAGAACCGAACAAAAAGGCGCTGGAATTCTTCATCCGGAAGGGCTTCCGCGTCACTGGCACGGCGAAGGACCACTACAAGATTGGTGTCGATGAGCACATGCTGTACAAGCAGCTCGTTGACGAGGCGGAGTTCGACTCGCCGAACATCTCTGTGGTTCCGTTTAACGAGAGTCAGCACGCCGACAGCGCGCGAGCTCTCATACTGTCGCAGACGAGTGACGACTTCGAAGGAGTGGACGACAGTTGGGTTGACGCCCTTTTCGCTGGCTACCGTCGTATGAAATATGGCGACGTTAACGTCAAGTTCAAGATCATCTTTGTCGCTGAGTGTAACGGTCAGGTTGTTGGTGTCGCTGGTGCGACCCCGAAGAAGGGTCAGCCTATCAAGTTGATGCCTCTCGTGGCGAAGTCGGAAGCAGCTTTTGAGGCGCTCATTATCGACCTTCAAGGTTTGTTGGAGGATTACGGTCGCAAGCTGTACATCCACCTCGTTCCTGAGCCATGGCAGGTCGTCTGTCTCCAGCGTCACGGCTGGAGCCTGGAGGGCGTGTTCCCGGGAGGGTATGCGCCTGCTAGCGTCGTTCAGCAGTGGGGAATTATTCTCAATAAGAAAGGAGTGCCTATGCGTAAGATGCGCATCAAGCGTCCATACTACGACGCAATCATGTCCGGCAAGAAGACTCTCGAGGTGAGAGTCGGCTATAACAGCATCAAGCGGCTGAAGGCTGGTGAGCTGCTACAGCTCGAGACCGGTCACGCGTCGGGAGTGGTACGGATCAAGTCGATACGTATTTACCGTAGCTTCGCCGACATGCTGGCGGCTGAGCCGTGGCAGCAGATCGTGCCGCAGGCAGAGAGCGAGAGGGAGGCTCTCCGCCTCCTTCGTAAGATCTACCCTGACCACAAGGAGAACCTTGGTGTTCACGTCATCGAGGTTCAAAAGTAGGACAACGAGAGAGGTACGCATCCTCTAGGCTGGAGAAATCCATCTGAACAAATGCGAGTGACTTGGGCTAGTGTAACTGGTATCTGACTTAAGATACCGAACAAACTATACTGTCTTTAATGAAAACACTAAAGATGAATTATTTGAAGAAATCGGTCAAGTTTGGGTTGATATTATTGAGAATAATACACAGGATGTCGCGTAATAAATCAAATAATACAATCGTCCTAGTGTTATCGGCATATCACATGTCTAGACCCGCATCTATTGTGTATGCTAAAATAAAACCACAAATAACATCCGCGCGCCGTTTCGCAGCAAGAGGATGTTTATAATCTGAAAGAGGTGACTTTTATTAAATCCATCATCTGCAAAGACGTCTTCGGTAATCAATATACCGTTCCTATTGACGATCTAAATATTCGCGTCGGCGTGTATGCAGTTATTATTGAAGATAATAAAATTCTTTTGACTAGGCAATGGGACGGTTATAGCTTGATTGGCGGCGGTGTCGAGAAAGGCGAAACGATCGAGGAATCAATTGTCTGTGAAGTCAAGGAGGAAACTGGACTGACTATCACGCCAGATAAAATCATTCACCAAGCAACCACTTTCTTCAAGCGCAACGCCGAGTCGCAAGCCAATCAGTCGATCCAACTGTACTTTACTCACAGTCAGCTGCACGGGCAAATCAATAACGACAACATAACCGACAGTGAGAAGACCTACACTAACGGTACGCCAGAGTGGATTGATCTGGATAAGGTTGACGATATAAACTTTCGCCACAGCGTGGATCTAAAAACAATTTTACAGGCGTATATTTCGCTAGAGGAGATCAAGAGGATATCATAAGGCTTGCTATAGGGGCAGTAAGAATGTTGGGAAGATTTATCTTAATCAAAAAAGAGCGTGCGAAGTCTGCACATAATATGGGAAAGTATGTCGGACAAATCAAATCTCGGATAAATGCTTTAAATAATCAATAACATCTATATAATAAGGATCTGCTCCCTCTGGAATATTAGTATCTAAT
>JANDWE010000106.1 GCA_024330325.1 Candidatus Nanosynbacter colneyensis
ATTGCCTTCTGTGTGTTGACCTCTGATGTCGGATACGTTAACAAGCAAATCAGTCAGAGCATTCTTCGGATTTACAATCGTATCTCCTAAATATTTCAGCATTGATGGCTTATTCTGAAATGCATGTACAAACTTCTTCAACTGAGGCTTCGGATCTTTAGGAAAATATTTCTTTCCAAGATAGCCTTCTAAGAAGTTACAGCACTTAGTCACAACTCGCTCATCGTCTGGCTTTCTGGAATAAGCCAGTTGCCACGCCTCCATAAGCAGATTGTTCTTTAGGGCATCAGCACTACTTTTCTTGATTTCATCAGGCACTCTCATTACTAAATCGTACACGCCAGTGTCATATTCCCCAGCGTCCTTTTTTACAAGACTCACTTGATATGCAGAATTACCCTGTCTTAATATATATTCAAGCTGCATGGCTTGAGACTGTTTTGTATAATTCTGCAGCCATAGTGCGATATAGTTTGCTGTCCTGTCAGAGTCGGTATAGACATACTTGAAAAAGTCCTCAAACTCTTCTGGCACTGTCTCATGAAATGTTATTTGGAGACTATTACGAAATGATTGCTTTAGATAATATCGGTTATATTTGTCTAGTACGTTTGCGTAGTCTGCCACTTCAAGAAACCAATTAAATAAAGGTTGAGCAAAGTATGCAGGAAAGTCTGAAGTTGGTGCTTTCTCAGAAAAATCATACTTTTTTGTGAATGGCTTAAACTTCATCACACCACCTCCACCTCAACACCTTGCCGTTCGGCTTGCAGGAGTAGGTTTACTTTTAGATTTATGTCGTCGCCGAAAGCTCGGTCGAGGATGATGATGGATGATGGTTTGGCGGCAAGGATGGTCGCAAATAATTCCTCCGTCATGGAGTGCGCTAGGCAAATGGCGAGCCTTTCGGACGGAATAAAGCAGAAATTATCATGCCGCTCAACCTGCGCCAGCGGTGAGATACCACGCTTGAGCAGGAGCTCGGCCAGCAAGTCGTCGTCAGTCGTACCCTCCTCCAGCGGGTCGAGATTGGCGAGTGCCTGCTGGCGAATCTCCTCCGGGTTAGAAGCCAGCTCGTTCCACTGTTTGAAGTTGCTATCACCCACCCGATACGCCCGAAAACCAAGGTCAAGCGGGACACTGCGAGACGCTAGCTTATCCGCCTGGTCAGCCTGGATTTTGGCACCCGCCCGACGGATGCGCTCACGAGCAATGTCAGCAATGGTGCGGTAGCCAGCTTTATAAGCCTCCGACTTCTCATCAGTCAGCTCAGGTAACTGCACGCAAATCCAGCGGCGATTGCCGCCATCTTCGGCGTTAAGTTCGGCAACAGCATGAGCGGTGGTTCCGGAGCCGGAGAAAAAGTCGAGAATAATATCGTTGCCATCAGTACACAAACTCGCTAGCTGCTTAATCAGCTTAACTGGTTTTGGATAGTCAAAATACGCAACACCGTCAAACAAATCCTTCACTTCTTTTGTCGCATCTTGCGAGTGTCCAACATCAGTATATTTCCAAACCGTCATTGGCGTTACACCGTCTTTGACCTCTGATAAAAAGCGCTTATAGCGTGGAACACCACTGCCATTATCTCCAAACCAAACACGGTTATCGGCTATCAATTCGTTTGTACGTTCTTGCGAAAACAGCCATGATCTACCACTGGGTGGTAGAATCTTTCGCCCGCTTGGTGTTACAATCTCATAAATATTCTTCTGATTTGCTGGCCCAACTGAGAAATTATCACTTTGCCATATACCTCGTGGGTCATTATCTGGATTTTTATATCGTGCATCAGCCGCCTCATTACGCTTTAAAGACAGTTTATCCAACAAATCAATATTACGCGCGAAACAAACGATATAATCATGGCTCTCCGAAAAATGATGCTTTAGATTAACTGGCGCATAGGCTCGCTCCCACACAATCTGCGCTACAAAATTCTCCTCCCCAAATATCTCGTTCATCATCAGGCGGAGGTTGTGGACTTCGTTGTCGTCGATTGAGACGAAGATGACGCCATCTTGGCGAAGCAGGTTGCGTGCCAAAAAGAGGCGTGGATGCATCATGTTCAGCCAGTTGCTGTGCTTGTGCCCGCCGGTATTGGTGCGCAGGCCGTCATCTCGCACAACATTACCCTCATCATCAGTGATGCCCGCCTCTGTCTCATAGCTACGGCGTGTCTGCTTGAAATCGTCGTTGTAAATGAAATCATTACCAGTATTGTAGGGCGGGTCGATATAGATCATCTTAACCTTGCCATAATACGCCTTGTGCAAAATCTTCAGCGTCGCCAGGTTATCGCCCTCGATAAACATATTGCCCGTCGTATCCCAATCGACGGAATTCGCCCGGTCGAGGTGGAGCGTCTGGACGGTCTTCTCCTGGATAGTGGTGAAGACGTCGCTCTTACCCTTCCAGCCGAGCCCGTAGCGCTCACCCAAATCAACCGCCTCGCCCAGGGTCGCTTGGAGCTTCTGCCAGTCGATCTTGCC
>JANDWE010000158.1 GCA_024330325.1 Candidatus Nanosynbacter colneyensis
TTGGAACGGATCCGACGACGCCATAGAGTGTGTTGATTCATTAATAAAACAAACCTTAAAACCTACTATTGTTATAGTAGATAATAATAGTAGCGACAGTTCTGTTGCCGTATTTGAAGAATATATATCATCACATAAAAAAGAAAAGATTATTTTACTCAAAAACTCAGACAATCTAGGGTTCGCAGGAGGAATTAATACAGGATTAATCTACGCCCTAAAAAACAACTTTGAATATATTGGAGTACTTAATCCGGATGCGATAGCTGATAGAAACTGGTGTGAAGCTCTCGTTTATCAATTATCAAAATACCCAGAATGCGGAATTGCGACCGGAATTCTACAAAGACGCAATAGTAAAACTCTTGACACAACTGGAGATTTTTACACAACGTGGGGACTTCCTGGACCGAGAAACCGTGATGAGCTCATAAAAAATGCGCCAACTAAGCCTGGAGAAATATTTGGCGCGACTGGTGGCGGTGCTATTTATCGTGCAAAAATCTTTGATGATATAGATATGTTTGATGAAGATTTCTTCATGTATTATGAGGATGTCGATTTAAGCTTCCGAGCACAATTAGCCGGCTGGAAAGTTCGCTTCACGCCCAAGGCTATCGCTTATCATAAAGTTGGCGCTAGTAGTAAAAAAGTTCCCGGACTAGCTGTTTATAATACTTTCAAAAACTTACCATTAGTCTTCATTAAAAATGTTCCAGGTAAATTATTCTGGCATATTGGCATACGATTTTTACTGACATATTGGTTGATTTTTGCCAGCGCAATTCGCCACGGCAACGGTTGGCCCGCATTCAAGGGCGCTTTAGTGTCAATTGTCCACAAACCGGCAGCTTATAAAAAACGTTTTTATATCCAAAAAAATCGTAAGGTTTCCGTCGACTATATTCGTAATATTATCCACGATGGACCACTGCCAAATCAAACTGGATTATTAAAATTTAAGCAATTTTTCAGAATAAAATAATATATTTAATACCATGAAAACCATCACCCTTCTCATTCCTGTCTACAACGAAGAATCCGTTTTGCCGCAATTATTTAAGCGCTTGGACGAATTTACAAAAAACACACCCAATTATCAATTCGAATTTCTATTTATAAACGACGGCAGCACCGATAAATCCTTTTCAATCATAGCCGAGCAATCGAAAAAAGATTCTCGAATTAGCTACATAAATCTATCGCGAAACTTCGGTAAGGAAATTGCGATGATAGCTGGAATTGACCACGTAAAAAGTGACGCTCTGGTGATTATCGATGCAGATTTACAAGACCCGCCAGAGCTCATCCAGGAAATGATTTCGTATTGGGAAGATGGTTACAGTGACGTCTATGCTCGCCGCAACAATCGACAAGGCGAAACCTGGTTGAAGAAAAAAACCAGCCAATGGTATTACAGAATATTGCAAAAATCAACCAACATCCCCATTCAGGTCGACACTGGAGATTTTCGCTTGCTGGATCGCCGATGCATTGAGGCTTTGCAAAAATTCCGCGAATCTCAGCGCAATACAAAAGCAATTTTTAGCTGGATTGGCTATAAGAAAAAAGAGATATTTTATGATCGCGATCCCAGATTAGCTGGTCAAACTAAGTGGAATTACCGGAAACTACTCAACTTGGCAATCGACGGAATTACCAGCTTTACTACCGCGCCGCTACGAATGGCAACTATTTTCGGCTTCATTATTTCGCTTATTGCTTTCATTTGGATTATATATCTTTTAGTTCGTCCTTTGTTCGGAGTTTCTACCGGAGCTGGCTATTCTTCCTTAATGGCAGTCATCCTATTCCTCGGAGGAGTTCAGTTACTGTCTCTGGGCATAATTGGCGAATACGTAGGACGGATATTTATTGAGACAAAAAACAGACCATTATATTTAATAGAGGAGTATCGTGCAGGAAATATTAAAAAAACACGCCGATAAATTCAGGTTTCTCATAGTCGGCAGTACTAATACAGTACTAGATTTTGGCATACTTTTTAGCCTAACAATCTTCTTAAATATTCCAAAAGAGTTTGCTAATTTCATATCAACATCCGTTGCCTTTTTGTTCTCATTTTTTGCAAATAAAAAATATACTTTCAAGTCAACATCTCAAAACTTGAAAAAACAATTTATTTTATTCGCGGCAGTTACATTGTTTGGTTTATGGGTAATTCAAACAATTATTATCGCTATTATTACACCGATATTCATAAACTTCGGACTAAATAAATCACTTGCTCTATTAATCAGCAAACTAGCCGCCACAGTAGTCAGCCTCGTTTGGAATTACGTTCTATACTCCAGAATAGTCTTTAAAGACACTAAGAACTCTTCTGACTAATAATCAGCCGTCGTTCGCGGCCTTCACCTTCAGAATGCGTATCAATATCGCTATATTCACCAGCCAAGTGATGCACTGTCCAGCGATCGGCGGCATTCAAGTCTACCACCTTTGATTCGCCAGTTCGTCGAACTTCCTCAATCCAGCCGCGCGCCTTTTCGGCAATTTTTTCAGCGTGCTGCTTTTTATAGTCCGCAATATCCAAATTCACCCGAACAGTTGACGCTTCTTTATGACGAAGCGCTGTCGACAAAAGATTCTGAATACTACGCAATGTTTCCGCATTTCTGCCGATTAAAATACTGCTTCGCTCGCTATGTGGAATTGAAGCTACAACAATTCCATCTTCGATTTTTACCGAAACTTCCAGATTCAAGTCAAAGAACGTTAGCAAATCCTCTAAATATTTTTTTACAAATTCAACCGTTTCAATTTGGTCCATAAATCCTCCTTAATCCTTAGCCTTGATCCGAGTTATCCTTGCCTCTGTAGCCTTTTTAACACGTTTGTCGATTTTTGTCGATGCTTTAGATTTTTGGGATGATTTTTTATCTGCAATTTCTTGCATTTCTTTAGAGTCTTGCTTGAAGATGATATAGTTCTGGAGATATCCCACGGCGCTAGCTGTCGTCAAATAAAGCGCCAAAGCTGCCGGCAAATACACAATCACAAAGAACATCATTACTGGCATAAATTTCATCATTTTTCGCGTCATAATAGCATTTACTTCTGCCTGATCTGCCTCTTTTCCATCGCCAGCCTCAGCTAAAATGTCACGCAACTTACGATTACTGTCGGATTGAGGTGATAATTGTTTTGAAGTTAAATATTGCAAATACGCCGCGACTGCCGCCAAAATAACCAAGCCAACAACAATTCCATTCTTTGATAT
>JANDWE010000161.1 GCA_024330325.1 Candidatus Nanosynbacter colneyensis
GCATCGATTTGGCGTGAAGCAGCGACAAGCTTTATTGGAAAAGTCTGATTTTATGCCGCATCTTTTAAGTATGACCGCCACGCCGATTCCGCGCAGTCTGGCGCTGACATTGTATGGAGAATTGGATATTTCTATTCTGGACGAGTTGCCCTCTGGTCGCCAGCCGATTCAGACTAAGATTTGGTCGCCAGCATCAGCTCCGAAGCTTTACGAATCGATTGAAAATGAGCTAGCCAAAGGTCGCCAAGCTTACGTTATTTGTCCGTTGATTGATGATAATCCAGATAATGATAAGAAATCGGTGGAGGCGGAATATAATAAATTATCCAAGACTATTTTCAGCCATCGTCGAGTCGGGTTGTTGCACGGAAAGCTTCCTGCCGAAGAAAAAGCTGAAGTGATGCAGAAGTTTGCGGACGGCGAGCTGGATATGTTGGTCAGTACGACTGTGGTTGAGGTTGGTGTGAATGTGCCGAATGCGACGGTGATGTTGATTGAGAATGCGGATAATTTTGGATTGAGTCAGTTGCATCAATTGCGCGGGCGAGTTGGGCGCGGGAAACATCAGAGTTTTTGCCATTTGATGATGAGCGGCCACGATAAGCCGAGTCAACGACTTCGAGAGATTGAGAAATCGCAAGACGGGTTTTATTTGGCGGAGGTTGATTTGAAATTGCGCGGACCTGGTGAGATTTACGGCAAAATGCAACACGGGGATTTGAACTTGAAAATTGCCTCGCTGGCGGATACGGCACTAATTGCTCGCACTCAAGTCGAAGCTGAACGCTTTGTCAAAGAGGGACAAGATTTGCTACAATATAATCATCTGGCGCATGCCGTCAGTCGCTATCAGCGATTAACTGTTTTAAATTAATATGTATGCAGGAACAACAATTAGGGATAGCTCTGGTCGATTTATTGGCGTCCACCAAAAAATAGATCGAGTCGCAAGGAAAAATATAGAACCAATTCTTCCTGATTGGTGTGATTTTCCTGACATTAAAAACATTCTTCATTTTGAGGGCAAGAATGGTCCTGATGGTGTCAAGCGAAAGAGTCCAGCCGTGGATGAGCCTTGGCACTTTATAAATCCGGACGATCCGAACGACACTGCGCTCTTGGAAATGATTGACGGACATATTGGCAATTTAGCCCGAGCACTGCGAACAAATAATTCCGAGCGAGCAGCGTTTGAGGCAGCTTGGATGGCGCACGCGATTACCGACGGTTTGACTCCAGCGCATCATTTTCCTCTGGAGCAAGCTATGGCGGAACTTCGCGGCGGTGAAGGGTTGGAGACGCGAACCTCAATTTTGAAGAAAAATCTCATGAAGGGCGATAACGGAATTGAACTGATTAAGAACAACTGGAAATTCTGGGGTGCCAAGGGTATGATGACGACTCACGTGGCGTTTGAGGCTGGCGTAGCTAGCGTGGTGGCATATCCGCGTTTTAAGGATGCAATTCCGAGTGACGATGAGATATTGCAAGTGAAAAATCAGGGCTATCGTGAGTATTATTTGGATCAAGTTCACGCCGTGGCGTCGATGAAAATGTATGACAATTTTAGCAAGAGTGGTTGGACAACGGACCTTGCTTGGCAGACAAATCACGAGCTAATGCCGATTATTATAAAGTCGGTGATGTTGGGTTGGCTGGCATCTATTTGGAAACTTGAGGCAGAAAAAAGTGAGAGTTAGGATTATTTCTGGCGAATTTGGCGGGCGATTTATAAAAACCCCGCCAGGCTCAACAACTCATCCTATGGGCGAGCGAGTACGTTCAGCTATGTTCAATTCTTTGGGTGAATCGATACGCGGCGCGCGGGTTTTGGATGCTTTTGCGGGGTCTGGTGCTGTTGGGCTAGAGGCGTTAAGTCGCGGCGCAGAGTCGGCGGTTTTCGTGGAGCGAGATCGAGTCGCTCAGCGAGTAATTGCTGAAAACATAAGCATTTTGGGCGTCGAAGAAAAATCTATTGTAATAAAAACAACGATAATAAATTGGCTGGAAAGTGCGAGTTCAACAGGGGAGTTTGATATTATTTTTGCCGATCCGCCGTACCATAATCCACAGTTTTCCACAGTTTCTAAGCTAATGAGACTACTCAAACCGGGTGGAACTATGATATTATCACATCCAGGAATAGGTGAGGTGCCGGTTCAAGACAAAACTGTTGTGGTGGACAGTCGTAGTTATGGGGAGGCGCACCTCACCAAGTTCCTACGATTGGAAAATTAAATTCTTATAGATCGTTCTGATAAATATCAGAGCGTTTTTAATAGGAAAAAGTAGGTAAAATATGAATGAATTTATTTTAGTAGCAATAAAATTATTGATCGGATTTTTTGCGCTGACGATAATAATTAACGTTACAGGAAAAGGTAATTTGGCACCGTCTTCCGCTAGTGACCAAGTTCAGAATTACGTACTTGGTGGTATTATCGGCGGCGTTATTTATAACAATGATATTAAGATTTTGGACTATGTTGGAATTTTGTGTATATGGTGTGTGTTAGTCTTGACGCTGAAGTGGATAAAGAAACATAGCGTTAAAGCTAAACAGCTGATTGATGGTAAGGCTTTGATAATTATAGATAATGGAAAGATAAATATCGAAAACTGCGAGAAGGTCGGCTTAAGTGCTCATGATGTTTCTTTCAAGCTTCGAACCCATAATGTTTACTCGACGAAAGACGTGAAAAGAGCTGTTGTTGAACAGGACGGTGAGCTTATTATTTCGCACAAAGGCGAGGAAAATCCGAAATTCCCGTTAATAACAGACGGTCAATTACAAGCTGATATCTTGGATGTAATCGGGAAAGACGAAAAGTGGTTGCTTGGTCAGCTTAAAAAACGAGGCTTGGAATCCTACGGAGATGTATTTTTAGGCGAGTATGTCGACGGTGATTTGATTCTGACTGCTTATAATTAAAGGTGAATTAACTGGACGGAATGAAAAGCGTCGTTGTTTGATAGTGTTGTGAAGTTAACTCTACCACTACATCTGGTGGTGTCGTATAATGGTTTATAGACAAAGTAAAAAGAGGAGGAGTGTAGAGAAATGCCGTGTATTGATTATGGTCCGAACGGGACAAATACAGATGAGTGCGGCTCGAGCAGAGCAGATGAGCATAGTCCGCGCGATGGGGTGAGTGAGGATGCAAAACAAAGGAATGAGTATTATGAAAAACTCGCAGAGAAAAACGACTTTTCGGAGCCTGTTATAACTATTAAACGCATGAGTAGAGTTGCAGTGAGTGCAACTAAGCTGAATCCTAGAGAACATGCAACGCAAGATGAACTATTCCCAAAAAGTTGGGTTACTGAACAATAAGTAAAACTCCGCAATATCCTGGAATTGTCATTTGGAAATTTTCTGCGGTAATTAAATCGACAGAGTGAGTCGAGGTGATGATCTTGGTGTTTTCTGGAATGGAGAAGCTTTGTTCTGTGTTGGCGAAATTGATGAAAATATAAGCATGTTGACCAACCAGTTCTCTTTTTAATCCAATAATAAATCCGTTGCCGGTGTTTTCTACAATACTCAAGTCGCCATTTTTAAGAATCGGGAGAGTTTGGCGCAATTTTAGCAGCTTTCGGTGCATATTAAGCAGAGAATCGTTTGCGATTTTTTCGCTATCAACATTGATCTTCGTGCGATTTTCATTAACAGGAAGCCAAGGTTTTGTACTTGAAAAGCCTGCAAATTGCGAATCATTCCATTGCATTGGCGTGCGTTCCAAATCTCGGCTATCAACAACAGAATTGGCGGGGCTAAAATTGTCTTGAATGTCATCAGCGGTCAATTCTCCATTCATCATGCCAATTTCGTCGCCGTAATACACCACGCTAATTCCTGGAGTGAGGAGATTTAAGAAGCTGAGGGCGCGGGCACGTTCTTTGCCCAATCTGGAGACGACTCTCGGCTGATCATGATTCCCAATGCAAAAAAATGGCGTGGTTGAATTTGCTGATTGTAGGTAATTTTCGATTTTTTTCTCAATATTTTTTGCATGCCATTCATTATCGCGATACTCCATAAAAAACGCCGAGGCTTTTGGGTGGACTGTCAGGATTTGGCTGTATTGATGATAAATATCACCCAGCTTGTCATCAGGGTAGAATTCAAACACCATTTGCTTGTCGTCATATTCGTCGCAGACTGACGCTAATTCTCGTAAATATTCTTGAAAATGCGGTCCCATTTTACAGTGGTCGTGAATAAACGCTCCGTAATCGTTTGGATTGCCATAAAAATCAGGATTTGGAGAATCATCTTTAAAGTCGGGGTCTTTGGAAATTCCCCAAATTGCATCGACGCGCATTCCATCAACGCCCACATTAAACCAAAATCGCACTATGTTTTTCATTTCAGCACGCATTGCGGGATTGTCCCAATTCAGATCTGGCTGCGTTTTCAGGAACGAATGCAGGTAAAATTGTCCAGTGCGCTCGTCAAATTCCCACGAACTGCCGCCAGATAAACTTCGCCAATTGTTAGGCTCGCTATTATTTTTTCCGTCGCGCCAAACATAGTAATCACGCTTGGGGTTGTCGCGTGAAGATCTGGATTCTTGAAACCACGGATGTTGGTCTGAGGTGTGACAGGGAACGAGGTCTATCATAACTTTAATGTCGAGATCGTGAGCCTTTTTAAGTAGCGCTTGGAAATCTTCCATTTGACCAAAAGTCGGATCAATTGCTCGATAATTTGCGATATCATAACCAAAGTCGGTCAGCGGCGATACGAAGAACGGGGAAATCCAAATCGAATCGACGCCCAGCCATGATAAATAGTCCAGCTTCTCGGTAATGCCATTCAAATCGCCAACCCCATCGCCATTCGTATCTAGAAAACTGCGCGGATAAATTTGATAAAGAGAGGCGACATCTTGCCAAGTTTTCATGATTTAAGTATAAGCGAGATGATAGGGAAAATCAAAACAAACAAATCACATGTGATGATAATGATGGGTCAATGCGTGACCTTTGCCTCGACGTAACAAATATAGATTGACAGGATATGATACGGCAAACGCGGCGAACATACAAATTAGCCGGCTAATCCAATAAATCGGATGAGCTAAGTTCTTATCCATGGCGCCTGGAATGATTAGCATGATTATGTTGTCTACGACGGTCATTGACAGTATGGATAGTGTGTCAGCGGCGAAAACTAACTTTAAGGATTTTATGAGCGATAATTTGGCGCGTACTAATGGTATGATTGATGCGGTGTAGCCGGAAATGAAAGCTAAGACTGATGCTAAAATGACCGTAGCGTGTGGCGCAAATCCAGCGTGTGTGCCGATGGTAACGCCAACCATCTCACCAATCATACATCCCGCCAGACAGTGTAAACTTGCCGCTAGCGCCATACGTTTGGTTGAATTTTTTGTATTGCAATGATTATGAGATTCGTGATTCATTATTTTGTCCTTATGTTATTTAATTCATATAGATTGAGTAATTCTTCTATCGCTTTACTCTGTTGAGCTTTGTCACCGGACGCCATCTTATCGGCAATGTGTGTGCGGAGATGTCGCTCCAGAATAAGTTTATTAAGCGACGCTAATGACTTTTGTATTGCTAGACTTTGGGTCAAAACGTCCATGCAATAAGCGTCGTCGGTGATTTGTTTCTCGAGTCCGCGCATTTGTCCTAATATAATCTTTGTGCGATGCAGGGCTCGCAGTTTGATGTCTGCTGTATTCATAAAATAATCATATACCCCCTGGGGGTATTATGTCAAATGTAATTAGCTATCTAAGGATTAACATACGAAAAAACCACCCGTTTGGATGGCTAAATATCTAATTGGTGCGGAATTACAGAACCTACTCAAACTTTTTGAATACATTATGGATTACCCTGGTCCAGCTCCAGCAATAAAAAGACGTACAGCGCAGCATAAACAAACGCTATCGATTATTTATTAGTAGCAATCTGTTGTGATA
>JANDWE010000062.1 GCA_024330325.1 Candidatus Nanosynbacter colneyensis
TCTTAATGGTTTTACTGGGTGGGCCATTCTTTGTGACTGAAAATTGGAGATTGATTTGGCTGGGAGCGCTGATGGCAACCGCACTACATTTTTTCCCGTATTATTTTGTGCATGGAAAATCAATGATATATTTAGGTCTTATTTGTGCTATCAATATTTCTGTAGGATATTTTTTTACTGATATCCCATTAGAGGTGATAGCATATATTGACTCAGCAATTAAGCTTGTATTTGGAGTATATTTATTATTTTTTTCGAAGCCGTCAAAAAAGGCACCTTAAAAATGAGGTGCCTTCATACAACCGTCTTCAAGAGGCGGAGTAGGTCAACATATTGTTATGATGTCAGCAGTTTCCTAATATTATACAGTTCTGGTGGTGTTTAAGGGTAATACATCAGTCAAAATAAAATAAGACAGCCCGCGTTGCTCTAACATAAGAGGGGCGCTGCTGTCTTACACTGCCATATTACTACAACCATCATTGAAAAATCAATAATACCGCCTTTAGCTATAATTCCCCAACAATCTAAATATCGATACCCTCTAAGAGCCGCGTTTTACCTTTACTCCTGGCGCCCTAGAGGTGATATAATTACTATAATATGCATGCGTCCGCGGTCCAATCTATAACCATAAAGGTAAGCGAAGTTGATTCTGCTTTGCTTAATGACGCTGATGAGCTGCAGAAATTGTTAAGAAGTGTTACGGAATTGGCGGACTTGCATTCTTTGGAATCGGTAACGCATCAATTTTCCCCGCAAGGAATCAGTGCCGCCCTGCTTTTGTCAGAATCACATATCGCGATTCATACGTGGCCAGAAAGCGGCGTGGCGTACATAGCGATGACAACTTGTAAAATGCTGGATGATGATAAATTGCAACAAATAAAAGAGTTGGTTGCGCGGGTGTTGAGCGCGAAAAATATAATTATGAAAGAGATGGCATTGTAATATGAAACGAACCAAGGCGCGACTTAAAATTAACCAGATTTTGACCGGTAAGAAGACGAATTTACGAGTTGTTGGCTGTTTGCTTTTTCGCGAATGGGATAAGAAAGATAAGCGATTTTACTATTGGGAAGAGTGGGAGATTACAGGGTTGGCTGATTATGATAGCTGGGTGGAATATGATCACAGTGATCAAACCGTTTCTCTGTACGAGCCGATTCGTTTTACTCAGGCAATTGATCCAACGCAATTGAAAAAGGGTCAATCGTTCACCGTTTCTGAGCAGGATGGCAAGGATCACGTTGTGGTGGTTGACGAGGTTGGAATTGGCGAAATTATGAACATCAAGGGTAAAAACACATATCAAGTTTTCCCGAAAGAACTGATGGCGTACGCTACTTTGAGGGATACTGGCGCGCCGAAAAACCGTCAGTTGATTACGATTGAGAAGTATAATAACCGCGAGTACGACGCTTATCGTAAGATTCAATTAAGCAACAAAGATCAGAAGGAAATGTTCGGCAGAACCATTAAGCCGATTGACTGGACGACGATTATAGTCATTGCCATATTTATCGCTATTATTTTGTTTGTGTTCATCTTTGACAACAATTCCGACAATAGTAATGGCGGAGGTCACGGCGGATCGCGCAGTGTTTACGGCGGCAGCAGTGGCGGGCTTGGTAAATAAAAGGAGTTATAATGTCACGATCAAGTACGAAAAAACGGGAGCAAGTTGCTTTATTTGCGGCGGCAATTTTAGTAGCAATTGGCGGAATTATTTACGAGCTGATTTTAGGCGCGGCTGCGTCATATCTGGTGGGCGATTCGATTTTGAGCTTTAGTCTGGCAACTGGCGTGACGCTGTTCGGTATGGGAATTGGCTCGCTGCTGGTCAATTACATCAAGCTTCATCCAGCGACCAGCTTCGCAACGAACGAAATTATTCTGGGGCTAATTGGTGGAAATTCGGTAATGTTGATGTATTTGGGATTCGTTTTTACGCGTTCGCATTGGCTAATTTTTGCCGTTATAAGTTTGGCAATTGGTATTTGTATTGGATTGGAAATTCCGCTTTTAATGAAGATGTTTCAGGAATTCGGGCGTAAATCTTCGGTGAAATTGTTTAGCAAGATTTTGGCGCTCGATTATTTTGGGGCGTTAATTGCGTCGCTATTATTCCCGCTCGTTATGCTTCCGTATCTTGGTTTGATGCGCAGCGCGTATCTGGTGGCGGCTTTGAACATTGGCGTTGCGGTTCTGATTCTTAAGCAAATGAAGGCTTCAAAAATTATTATGACAATTAGCGTTATTGCAACAATGTCGCTGGTGGGGTTCTTTATTTATGCGACAGAAATTGAGCACGGAATTGACAAGCGAACGTATAAAGATCCTGTGATGTGGCAGCAACAGACGCCGTATCAGAAAATTGTCCTGACTAGATATAAAAATGACACGAGGTTGTTTTTGAATCGCAATCTGCAGTTTTCCAGTCTTGACGAAGCGCGTTATCACGAAACGCTGTCCACTTCTGCTCTGTCTTCAGTCGCTAATCCGAAGCGTGTGCTGATTATGGGCGGCGGCGATGGCCTTCTGGCTCGGGACGTTTTGAAATATCCCAGCGTTGAGCATATTACGTTGGTTGATATCGATGAGGTGATGACTAATCTGGCGAAAACTAATCATCTTCTCACTGATATAAATCAGCGCTCGTTGCTTGATCCGCGCGTTTCCATTGTCAATCAAGACGCTTTCCAATTCGCCTTTTCTACCAAGGATAAATATGATGTTGTGTTGATTGATCTGGTGGATCCGTCGAATGAAAAATTAGCCAAGTTGTATTCCGAGCAATTATATCGTCAAATCGGCAATATTTTAACGGAGCGTGGCGTTATGGTGACGCAGGCGACGTCATCTTTTTTCTCTCCGCACGCTTTTTATATGGTGGCAAATACCGTCAAATCGTCTCATCCAGAGCGATATGTGACGGCGTTTTCGGTTAATGTGCCATCATTTGGCGAGTGGGGTTTTGTGATGTCTACGCCGCAAGCTGAGGTCGTGGCTAGTCAGCCATTGCCGAAAAACCTACGATATCAAAACCAGAAATTGCTCACCTTTCTGACTAAACAAAACGCCATATCGGTGTCATCTGGACCGACTTCTACGTTGGTTTCTCCGCGAATCACCGACGTTTACAATTCCGATATGCGTCAGTGGCGATACGAATAGTTTTTAGGCGGCGGTAGTGCTCTTTTTTCGTCGGCGACGTCGTCTTTTTGGCGTGGCTGAAGCTAGCGGTGTAACTGTATTGATTGCGGTCTCTGTAGGCGCATTGTCATTGCCGCGAATTTGCAAAACAACTTCGCCGTCGTTTGCTGCGGGCTGCTGCTTTTCCGGTTTATTACTTATCGCTGGAGCGTTGTTTACGGGTTGCGGTTGAGGTTTGGCTGGTTGCTTTTTTTGGTTGCGAACAGGCTTTATTATAGCATCAATTTCCTTCTCAACATCTTCCCTGTTTCGCGAATACATGCGACGCGAATGTTCAATAATGTGCGGCGTGTTGTCGGCTTGGCTTGGCGGAAGTTCCAGCGTGCGGGCAGAAAACGCGGGAGTTTTTTCGCCGCCGATAACCATATTGACAACAAAATTACGATTGTGCATTTGAAGTAGATCGATTGCCTCGAAGTTTGGCTCGAATTGCTTGGCAAGAATTGGTGCATCGTCAGCAGAAACTCGGAAAGAAATCATAGTGCCGACGTTGCCGAAAACTGCATCGCGAACCGTGTCGCTCATCTGGGAAATGTATTGGTTGGCAACGGTCAAGTTAAGGCCATATTTTCGAGCCTCAGACAGAATAGTCGCAAACGAATCGGTGGCGAAGTTCTGGAACTCGTCGACGTAGAGATAGAATGGGCGGCGGTCGCGGACGTCAGGAATGTCACTTCGAGACATAGCGGCAAGCTGGATTTTTGTGACCAAAAACGAACCGAGGATGGCGGCATTGTCCTCGCCTATCAGACCCTTGGACAGATTGACAATTAGAATCTTTCCTTCGTCCATAATCTGGCGAATATTGAACGTGGATTTTGGCTGTCCGATGATATTGCGGATGATTGGATTGGCAGTGAAAGCTCCGACTTTATTTAAGACTGGCGCAATTGCCTCGGCGACAAACTTGTCATTCCAGCTGGCAAATTCGACATTCCAGAATTGCAGAACCACGGTGTCTTGGCAATAAGCCAGCGTTTCTTTTCGGAATTCCTTATCTGTTAGCATACGAGTAATGTCAAGCATCGTCGCTTCTGGTCGGTCCAGCAAAGCCAGAATTGTGTACCGCAAAATATATTCAAGTCGCGGTCCCCACGAATCGCCGAAAATGCGCTTCAAAACGCCGATGATTTCTGATGAGATGTTGGTTTTTTGGTTCGGGTTCGTGACTTCCAGTGGGTTGAATCCCAGAGGATACGCGGTGTCGGCTGGATTGAAATAGATCACGTCGTTCAATCGGCTGCCGGGGATAAATTTCATGTTGTTTATTGCGAAGTCGCCGTGCGGGTCGATGATGGCATATCCTTGATTATGGAAAATGTCGCTTAAGGCGAAGAGCTCTAATAGTCCACTTTTTCCGGCGCCCGTTTGCCCGATTATGTAAACGTGGCGCGAGCGGTCGTAGCGCAACATGCCAAATTGGTGGTTGATACCGCGGAAGTTGGTGACGCCAAAGGCAGAAATTTGGTCATCGTTGACGTCTTCGCCGGTTAAGACTGGCAATTTGGATGGCGGTTCTGCGGTTTTGGAGCTCGCCCAAACTATATTTGGCGTTTCAACATTGGTGTGTGGCAAATGAAAAACTGACGCCAATTCTTCTATGTTTAAGATGAATCCGTCGCCGATGAACGAACGCTTGCGATATTTATCAATAAATTCTTTACCAAACGCGCCCTTGACGGCGCGGAATCCGTTGAGATTAGTTGAGTTGAACTGCTTAAATGTACCGACGAGCGCCTGCATGCGAAGTTTGGCGTTTGTCTGACTTTCGCCCATATAAACTAAGCGAATCTTCACTTCATACCCGAGCTTGGTGGCCTTTTTCTCTGCTTCAGAAATGCGAGTTTTATCGCGGTCTGACAGCTCGATTTTGGTTGATTGCCCGACTCCCTGCTCTGGTGGCTGCCACAACGCGCCAAGTACACCGATTAGCCACTGCATGCTGCCGCCGAATCCTGGCAAGGAGAACATTCGTCCGTTTTTTATGCTATTGATATATCTATCTGCGGCGTTTTGCCAGTCATCTGGGATTGGTCTGACT
>JANDWE010000026.1 GCA_024330325.1 Candidatus Nanosynbacter colneyensis
TAGTAATACTTATGTTATTGCAATATAATAAAACCATGAGCAAACTCCACCTACACATCGCTAACGCCGACCAAACTTTCACCGATGCCGAAATTGCCATATTCAAAAATACAGCGCAACAAGCCGAGACTTTTGTTTCGAGCGAGTTCGCGCAGTTTGATTACGAAGTTGATGTAATTGTCACTACACCTTCGTTTATGCTGCCAACTATCGCCGAGGACGGAATCGCTGGCAAAACGCTTCATTCGCGCTTGATTATGATTTCTGTTGATAAAAGCCAGCACGGGGTTAGCGAGGATTTTATTTTCGAAACGATTTGCCACGAAATGTCGCATTCGCTGCGTTGGGAAAAACTGTCTGAATATGCCGAAACTATGTTTGATGGGATGATTTTGGAGGGCTTGGCGGTCGCGCTAGAAGAGGAAGCGATGATTAAACTCGGACGGCGAAACCAACAATTTTTCTTGAGAGAAATGCAGAAAACTTCTCAAGCTGAAATTGACAAGATAATTGCCGCACTACAAGGCAATTTTAAAGACAAGATTTACGATTATACCAAAATATTTTTCACCGGCGATGATGTTTTACCGCGCTGGGCGGGGTATAAACTTGGGTATTACTTTGTGAAGCAATACCTACATCAAACTAGTCAGACTATCGCACAGGCGACTTTGGCAAGTTACAAGGATTTTATCCTATAAATTGAAGAGTCCCCGTCGCGATATGCGTAACAACGGGGACGAGACGTAGTTTCAAACTACGCTTTTTGTGATCGCACTATCCGCGACGTGAAGGCTACCTGCCGCAGTTGCTTCCGCCACCGCTAACCATAGCCCGCGAAACCGGCGACACTACCACAGTGATAATTGAGAGAACCAATCTATTCATTGACGAATTTGTGAATCTATTGGACCAGAACGGCTTGATTGCCTAAAAACAAAAAATCGCCCAAAAGAGCGATAATTTATGTCTGTCAAATTTGGCTGGGACGGCAGGATTCGAACCTGCGAATGCTGGGACCAAAACCCAGTGCCTTACCACTTGGCGACGTCCCACTATTGCCAGGACAATGACGATTATAGCACGCCAGACAGAAAAAATCCACACATCCTGATATAATATAACCTAATGAGAAAACAAATTTTTGAGACTTTAAGATTGGAAAAAATCGTTGGCGGCGGGCAAGCCATCGGAACGCTTGACGACGGCCGCAAAGCGTTCGTCTGGGGAGGGCTGCCGAAGGAGCTTGTAACGATTCGCGTGACAAAGAAAAAATCACACTTCGTCGAAGGAATAGTGACGGAAATTATCGAGGAAAGTCCAGAGCGAATTACGCCGAAGGATGAAAATAGTTATTTAAGCACCAGCCCTTGGCAAATAATGCCGATGTCCAGCGAGCAATCGTACAAAGCGTCGCTAATCGAAGAGGCTTTTTTACTTCACAACATCACATTGCCTGAAAAAATCAAGGTATTTTCTGACGGCGTAGAATTTAATTATCGCAATAAAGTCGAGTTCAGTTGGTTTGGCGACAAAACGGACGACGACGAAAAAGAAACTTTGGACTTGGCATTTTTCAAGCGTGGCGGCAAGGGAAAAGTTGTCGTTGACGGAACCAGCTTGGCACATCCGAGCATAAATAAATTGGCAATTGAAATCCGCGACCTATTACGAGAAAAGCCAATCGTCGCGAGCCAATTAAAAACACTCCTGATTCGCTCAGACCAACAGGGAAACACCGTCTGGCAATTGTACGTAAAAGATAAGATAGAAAACCTGATTTCCGACGATGAAGCCAAATTGCTATCAGCCGCGGGCGGCGAAATAATCTATTCCGACCCCAAAAGCCCAGCCAGCAGGATCACCGAACGCTTGAGCAAATTCGGCGAAACGACACTGAGCGACACGATTTTAGGCGTCGCCTTCAACTACGCTTGCGAAGGATTTTTCCAAGTCAACATTCCCGTTTACGAAAAGGCTTTGAGCGATATGAAAGCGTGGATCGATTGCAATGAAAAAATGCCAACGCTCGACCTTTACTCTGGCGTTGGAACAATCGGCTTGACAATTGGGGGCGATGACGTGACGCTCGTGGAGATTAACGAGCATGCCGTCGCGGAAATGAAGAGGAACATTGCCAAGCTGAATCGACCGAACGCCAAGGCGATTTTGGCGCCGAGCGAAAAATCTCTGGAATATATAACGGGCGAGCAAATTGTCATCGTTGATCCGCCACGCGCTGGACTTCACGCGGATGTTACTAATCGACTGCTGGAAACAGAGCCGCCTCGGATTATTTATCTGAGTTGTAATCCAGTCACACAAGCGCGAGATGTCAGCCTGCTTCAGGAAAAATACGAAATCATGCATCATCAAGGCTACAATTTCTTCCAGAGGACGCCGCATATTGAGCACCTTGTGGTCTTGGATAAGAAAGCGTAATCTATAGCCATGAAGACTAGAATATTAAAGCAAGCTACGTTTAGAGGAATCATTCCTTTTGTTATAATGTCGACATTAACGCTCATAATGACATATCAAAAAATTGACCCGTCACAAACTAAGGGAACGTTCTTATCTGGCATCATAATATCTATAGTCGCAGCCGCATCTGTAATATACGACATTGAAAAATGGTCATTACTTAAACAATCCGCTATACATTTTATCGTCA
>JANDWE010000023.1 GCA_024330325.1 Candidatus Nanosynbacter colneyensis
AACCTATACGGCGGATCTGCAATTGCTAACTCGACGTGTTGGCAATTATATAGCGACTTCTCTTAAGGCGGAAAAAGTGGCGTTTTGCATTCCAGAAAAAGGAATATACGGTCGGGCGGGTCGGCGACGAATATCTGTTGTTGAGGAAGACGTTCACAGGATTATGGATTACTATTATAAGAACTGTAGTTTTCCAGAAGTCATTTTGGCAAATCAAGTAAAAGACCCAGAGCTCAAGAAGCTTTTGGATGTTCATCGCACGAAAATTGTTATGCCGCTGCTACATCAAAATCAAGAAACGGGAATTCTATTTCTGGGCGAGCATAAAAGTTTGGGCTATAGTTCTCGCGATATTGAAATGTTGGAATCGATTGCTGGGGAGCTGGCGGTGTCGATTCGAAATTCTTTGTCATTAGAAGAAATTAATGAGTTGAATAAAAGTTTGCAGCGTAAAATTGACGAGGCGACGAAAGAGTTGAGGTTCAGTAATCGGCAGCTTCAGCGACTGGACGAGGCGAAGAATGAGTTTATTTCTATGGCCTCACATCAGTTAAGAACGCCGTTGACTAGTATTAAAGGTTATCTGGATATGATGCTGGAGGGTGATCTAGGGGAGATTACGCCGACGCAACGTGCGGTTCTTAGAGAGGCGTTTTCTTCGAGTGAGCGTATGGTGAGACTGATAAACGATTTTCTTAACGTTTCTAGGCTTCAGACTGGCAAATTTAACATTGATAAGCAGAAGATAGACATTGCTCAAATTCTTCGGGATGAAGTTGCTTTGCTTAAGGTTGTGGCTGATCAGAGATCTGTCGAAATGGACCTAAAGATTGATAGAAAAGTTCCATTGATTACGGCCGACTCTGAGAAGATTCGTCAAGTTATGCTGAATATGATCGACAACGCTATTTACTATTCAAATCCGCACAAAAAGGTAATAATTTCTTTGAAAAATAGTAATGGTGCGATTGAGTTTACGGTGAAAGATTCGGGAATTGGTGTTCCAAAATCAGAGCAAGCAAATCTGTTTGGTAAATTCTTCCGCGGTACGAACGCCAGAAAAAAGCGACCAGACGGCACTGGTGTTGGCTTGTTTTTGGCGAGGAAAGTTATCTTGTCGCATGATGGCGAAATGATCTTTGAATCAGAAGAAGGAAAAGGC
>JANDWE010000091.1 GCA_024330325.1 Candidatus Nanosynbacter colneyensis
CTACTACAATAGTACGCTTCTTATCCATAGGCTACAGTGCTCCGAAAATTGCAATAACTGTGATGCTGATAATAGCAAATACCGCCATAATTGGAGCTGAGCGTTTTAGCCAGTCGCGATATGAAACGCCAGCCAAAGCCAATCCACCCATCAACGACGCGATAGTTGGAGCCATCATGTTGATCAAGCCAGACGCTGTCGCAAATGCGGCAACCATAACTTCTTTGCTTGAGCCAACCAGGTCGGCAATTGGCGCGATAACCGGCATAGTTGCTGCAGCCAAACCTGACGATGACGGAACGATAAATGACATTGGTAAGTAGAATAGATACGCCAACACACCGACAACACCGCCACCAGCATCTTTCAGGAGAGATTCACCCCAGCTGATGATCGTGTCCTGAATTTCACCGTTAGTCATCACCACAGAAACGCCCGTTGCCACTGCGATAATCAAAGCAACTGGCAAAATGTCTTTCACACCGTCGATAAATGTATCAACTGGGAAAACACCCTCTTTCTTAAATTCTTTGTAGTAAATTGCAGTTATGACAATTGTTGAAATTAGGAATAGTGCAGTGATTTCATTGAAATACCAATCACCAAATGCCGCACTGTGGACTACACCAAGTACCGCGCCAATGACTGGCAAACCTGCAGCCCATTCAAACATATCAGCGAAGAATGTGATATTCCAACTTCCCCATGGAATCAAGGAAAGAATCATTAGCACAAACGTAATAGCAAACACGGACATAACGACTTTTCGTGGACCAGTGAATTTTGGTACGTTTGTCGTGTCGAGAGCAGCCGTAGCTGGCTTGTAGCGAACATCTTCTTTGTACTTGCCTGCCTTAACTTTTGCGGCATAACGCATAGTAAAGATAATCGCAGCAATCAAACAGAGCACTAAGATTATAGACATTATTGGAATAACGCTACCCAATTTCACATCTGCGGTTTTTGCCGCAACACCAGTAGAGAATGGGTTGATTGTCGAGCCAAGCACACCAGTACCAGCACCCAACACGATAACCATCACACCAGTCATTGCATTGTAGCCAGCAGCTATCATCATCGGTATGACGAGCGCATAGAACGCCACAGTTTCTTCTTGCATACCGTAAGTTGTACCACCGATAGCGAATAAAATCATCAGAATCGGGATGAGCCACTTTTCCTTGCCCTTCATCTTTCGGAGCAGTGCGCCAAGAGAAGCGTCAAGCGCACCAGTTTTCATAGTGACGCCTAAGAATCCGCCGAGCACCATCACGAAGACGATAACATCAAGCTTGTCTGACATACCTTTAATAGGTGCAGTGAAAACGTCCCACAAACCTTGCTGGTCGTGTTTTTTGACCTCTTCCTTTTTACCGTCTTTTTCTTCCGTGACGGTTCGATCTTTGTCGACTACGTGATATGAATTAGCTATACGATCGCCATCTTCGTTTGTCTTATATAGTCCAGAAGGAACAACCCACGTCAATGCCGCCATAACGATGATCACGACAAACAAAATAGTAAACGCCGACGGTGATCGAAGCTTCTGCTTTGCTTTTTTAATTTTTTCTACCATTGCCTCGGAGCCTCCTTAACCTCCTTATTACGACAACAACTACAATGTCAAAGCCATCACAGCCTTGATTGTATGCATACGATTTTCCGCTTGATCAAAAACTATCGAATGTGGCGAGCGGAACACCTCATCCGTCACTTCCATTGAATCTAAACCGAAATCTTCCTGAATCTTCTTCCCAGTAATCGTCAATGCGTCATGAAATGCTGGCAAACAGTGCATAAACTTGACCTCAGGATTTCCTGTCAGGTTAATCATCTGGCGATTAACTTGGAAATGTCGCAATTGGTTAATGCGTTCAGCAAACTTGTCTTCTTCGCCCATTGAAACCCAAACGTCCGTGTAAATTACATCAGCACCGCGCAAAGCCTCTTCGAAGTTGTCAGTGATGGTAATGCGCGCATGACTTGACCTGGCAAAGTGATTTGCTTTATCAACCAAAGCTTGCTCTGGATGCAATTCACGAGGTGCCAAAATGCGAAAATCAAGTCCCATAATAGCTGAGCCGATCATCAACGAGTTCGCCATATTGTTGCGACCATCGCCAACAAATACCAGCTTAGTTCCCTTCAATTTTCCAACATGCTCTTCAATTGTCATGAAGTCAGCCAAAATCTGTGTTGGATGAAACTTATCGGTCAACCCATTCCATACTGGAACGCCAGCGTGACGCGCCAACTCCTCAACAGTCGCGTGATCAAAACCGCGGAACTCGATTCCGTCAAACATTCGGCCCAAAACCTTGGCAGTATCTTCAACCGTCTCTTTCTTACCCAATTGAATGTCATCTTTACCAAGATATTCCGGCGCAACTCCAAGGTCATTAGCAGCCACCGTAAATGCGCAGCGCGTTCGCGTTGAAGCCTTTTCGAACAACAAAGCCACGTTTTTACCTTCATGGATTCGGTGCGGAATACCAGCATATTTCAATCGGCGATATTCACGAGCCGTATCTAGCAACAAGCGAATCTCTTCAGCGGTATAATCGCTCAAAGTCAGTAGCGATCGTCCTTTCAAACTCTGAGCCATTAGAATACATCCTCTCGTACTAGCGGCATACTCATACAGCGTGGACCGCCACGACCGCGTCCAAGCTCAGCACCACTAATTTCAATAACTTCGATACCGTTTTCGCGCAATTTCTGGTTAGTTACGTAGTTGCGATCATAAGTCACCACAACACCCGGCGCAATTGCCAAAGTGTTTGAACCGTCATTCCATTGCTCACGAGCAGCAGCAATCGGATCGCCACCACCACACTCAATCAACGTAACACTT
>JANDWE010000163.1 GCA_024330325.1 Candidatus Nanosynbacter colneyensis
GATTTTTATTACGCCATATCGTACGACGATTACCGATAAAGACTTGGAATTTTCACAGGGCGATTATAACGTTGAGCTGGTTCTGGCGCTAAATGTTGAAAATAGTGAAAGTATTGATACGGCTTTGACTGCGCACGGTAAGATTTTGCACGATGCTACGGTTGTGGCTATAACGGCGGGCGATGTAAAGAGTGGTCTGGGTTCTGTTGATTGGCACGAATCTAACGCGAGTGGTGTGAGTGAAATGGTTGTTGAGCTTCTTGATGATCTGAAAACGCCGAAGGTGACTTTGGACGAGCAGATGGCGACGGCTTTGCTTACGGGAATTGTGGCGGTAACTGAGAGGTTTAGTAATGGAAATACATCATCAAAGGTTATGACTACGGCCGCAGAACTTATGGCGGCCGGCGCAAATCAGCAATTGGTGGTTTCAAAGATCGCAGAGAGCGAAGTAGAGGACGAGCCACAGAAGATTGAAAAGATCGAAGAAAAATCTCCAGAAAAAGAAGAAGCTTCAGAGGATAAGACTGAAGAAGCGGAGAAAGATGAGGAAACTGTACACGCGGACGGAACTTTGTCGATTAGCCACGAAAAGAAGGGTGATGTTGATGAAGTAGCTGAACAAACAGCGAAGGAAAAGCAAGAAGAGTCTGCTAGGATTGCTGAAGAGAAATTGGCTAAAATTGAGCCAATAAAGGAGGAGCCACAAGTCGAGGAAGAAAAGCCTAGTGAAAAAATAGTTTCAAAGGGCGAACTTTCTTTTGAGGAAACTCCACTGATGGGTGGCACTCTGAACGCAACGACTACACAGGCTGCCGAGGATAAGATTAGGGAATTGGCTAGCGATCAAAATAAAACCATCTTAACGCACGGTAAATATGTGGGTGATAATACGCCGTCGTTTGGCAATACTCCGTTAAATGCGGCTATGGGCACGTCTGATGAACCACCAAAGATTGATCCGTTCGCGACAACTAACGCCGCTGAGCAAAAATTGTCGACGATACCTGTTGCGCCTCAATCTGAAGAGTCGATTATTTCGGCAATTACCAATGACACGAATCAATTGAATAATCCAGTAGCGCCAGCTCCGAGTCAGCCGATTGCACCAATTGAGCCAGCAATAACAAATCCTGAGAATAGCATTCCGGGCTTTGACTTGCCAATGCCACCAGCAATGCCAGATTTCGGCGCTTTGCCACCAATGCCACCAGCGCCTACAGGTGTTGATGTAAATGGATTGCCACAGATTGCACCGCTAGGGGTGGCTCCTGAGCCAGTAGCCGCTCCGCAAGCTCCAGCGCCTGCGCCGATCACCGCGATGCCAACTCAGCCAGCTCAAAACGCAGACTTCAATCCAGCGCAATTCCACATTCCAGGACAATAATTGATGGACGAAATGATTCTCATAGACAAACCTCAGGGAATGACTAGCTTTGGGGTGGTAGCGCGCTTGCGACGAGTTTTATCTAATCAGGCGGGAAAGAAGGTGAAGGTTGGTCACACAGGTACGCTTGATCCGTTTGCTACTGGGCTAATGATTATTGTGACTGGAAAGAAATGCCGCGAAGCTGAAACTTTCACTAAGTTAGATAAGTGGTACGAGGCGGAAATTATTCTGGGCAAGAATAGTTCGACGGGCGATCCGGAAGGCGAAATTACTGATGTGTCTGATTATGAGCCGAGTTTGGAAGAAGTTCAGCAGGTGGTTAGCCAATTTGTGGGAAAAATTGAGCAGACGCCGCCGATTTTTAGCGCAATAAAAATTAACGGTGAAAGAGCGTATAAATTGGCGCGCGAAGGTAAACAAGTTGAGATTCCTAAGCGTGTGATAGAAATTTACTCATTGGAGTTATTGGCATACGAATATCCCAAATTAAAGATCAGAACTCACGTTTCAAGCGGAACTTATATTCGAACGTTGGCGGTGGATATTGGCGAGAAACTAGGGACGGGCGCGTATTGTGAAAATCTGCGTCGTACGAAAATTGCCGACTATTCTATTGACGCCGCAAAGACTCTGGCGGACTTTGGAATTACTAGCTAATTGCAAAAAACAGAGAAGCTTGGTATAATTACAGAGCTATGATTAGCAAAGAGAATAAAGCGAAAGCAATTGCTTTGACTCAGGTCAATAAAAACGACGTCGGCAGCCCACAGGCTCAGGTGTCAGTTTTGACGGCTCGTATCAAAGAAGTCACAGAGCATTTGAAGGCGAATAAGCACGACTTCATGGCTCGCCGCGGCTTGATCCAAATGGTCGGTAAGCGCAAGCGTTTGCTGAAATATTTGGAGCGAACTGATTTTGAGTCTTACAAAGCAGTTGTTGCCAAATTAGGTTTGCGTAAATAATTTACGTTAAAAACTGCTTAAATCCCCTTTGACGAAAAGGGGATTTTTGTTGTCCTGGCTATTTTTTCAATTTGGCGATAATCACATCTCGTCCGTCGTTTGCGCCGCCCAAAGTGCAGGAATAAAGAGTTAGTTGCGGCTGATCTGTGCGCTGTTCAATTTCCACGGCATCTGGTTTAACGCTTTGTTTTTCGCTGATGATGTAATTGTAACGCACACCGTTATAGTCAATGATAATTTCATCGCCGACAGTCAATTTATCAATATTATAAAAAGGCGATTTTCTGAGAGTCTGCTGAGGAGTTAGGCCCATAATAAAACGGTGTGCAGATAAGACAAAGTTGCCGCCATCTTTTGGGTTGCCGTTTTCTGGTTTACGCCACCACGCACCATGTTCCATTGTCTCGGCGCCGCCAGTACTATAAGGCAAATTTATGTCGATTTTCGGTATATAAAGGCGATTTTCGGTAATTTTATTCTCGGTTTTAGTGATGAGCTGAGTGGTGTGATTGTCTTTTGGGTTGATGTTTTGCGACAAAATAAGGGGCGTGCTGATGAGGACAAGCAAATAAACTCCGCCAAGAATCATCAAGATTGCGATTATAGTTAAGATATAGCTTTTCCAGCTTTTCTGGCGACTTTTTACTGAATCTAGCTGAAGTGACATGAGTAAATTATATCACACTCATCTGTTAATAAGGTTATGTTAAGTGCGCTCGCGGCTGGCGTTTGGGCTGAGGTTTTAGTATAATATAAGGAGCAATTTGTAACGCGGAAGTGATAGAGATGAGACGACTAAATTGCCAAGTAATTTCATCCCTGTTACTACCGCAAGAAAGGAGCTCTTTATGAGTATTATCAATCCAAGCGGCAAGGAGATTTTTAGTGTTACCACTGATTTTTGTGGTCGGCCGCTGACTTTAGAGGTGAATCGCGTCGGTTTTAGGACGACTGGTAGCGTTTTGGTGCGCTATGGCGACACTGTAGTTTTGGGTAGCGCTCAAGTTAGTCCGCGTCCAGTGCAATTGGATTATTTTCCATTGTCGATTGATTATGAGGAAAAATTTTATGCAGCGGGTAAGATCTCTGGCAGCCGATTTATCAAGCGCGAAGGTCGCCCAAGTGATGAAGCTGTGCTGATTGGTCGATTGATTGATCGTCCGATTCGTCCGCTGTTCCCGAAGGGTTATCGCCAGGAAATTCAAGTTGTTGCAACTGTTTTGAGTATGGATCCGAGTTTCCGCCCAGACGTAATCGCGATGATTGCTGCGTCTAGTGCGTTAATGTTAACTGGTACGCCGTTTGACGGTCCAGTGGCTGGTTTGCGCGTGGGTCGAGTCAATGGCGAATTTAAGGCGTTCTTGACTCCAGAAGAGCGTGAAAAGTCGGATCTTGATTTGGTTGTGGCTGGTATTGAAAGCGGTATAACAATGGTCGAGGCTGGTGCTAAAGAAGTTTCGGAGGATGTTATTATTGATGCTATGACATGGGCTCACCAGATGATGCAGCCAGCAATTGCCTTGCAGCGCGAATTGGCGGAAAAAGTTGCTCCAGCGCAGCAGGAATACGATTTAATTTTGCCAGACGAATCAATTCAGCAAACGGTTAACGCGTGGGCTGATGGGAAATTTGGTGAGAAAATCCGTCGTCCATATCCAGAGCGCAATGAAATGATTAGCGAAATTCGTGCTGAGTTCCATGAAGCGATGGCGGAAAAATTGGGACTGGACGAGGAAGAATATAGCGAAGTTCGTGGCGATTACGACGAAGCGTTTACTTTGGCTTTACATAAAGATGTTCGCCGGGGAATTGTTACCGAACGAATTCGTCCTGATGGTCGACAATTGACAGAAATCCGTCCGCTTAGCTCAGAAGTTGGATTCTTGCCGCGCGCTCATGGTTCCAGCTTGTTTACGCGTGGCGTGACTCAGGGAATGAATATTGTGACTTTGGCGCCGCTTAGTTATTCGCAATTGATTGACACTATGGAAATTACCGACGGTGAGCGACGTTATATGCACCATTACAATGCGCCGGGCTATACGGTTGGTGAGGTTAAGCGAATGGGTAGTCCAGGTCGACGTGAGATTGGTCACGGATACTTGGCGGAACGTGCTTTGCTCCCAGTTTTGCCAACGGAAGAAGATTTTCCATACGCTATTCGCTCGGTGACAGAAATTATGAGCCAAAATGGTTCGACTTCGATGGCAGCAACTTGTTCTAGCTGTTTGGCGTTGATGGACGCTGGTGTGCCAATTTCGGCTCCAGTGAGTGGAATTGCGATGGGATTGATGATGGATGGCGATACTCCGTATGTGTTGAGTGATATCGCTGACGCTGAGGACTTTGCTGGTGATATGGACTTTAAGGTAACCGGAACCTCAAAGGGTATTACGGCTCTTCAAATGGATATGAAGGTTCATGGGCTACCGGTGGCGGTATTGCGTCAAGCGATTGAGCAGAGTAAAGCTGGCCGAGCGCACATTTTGGAGCATATGCTCAGCGTTCTTCCAGAGCCTCGTGAGTCGCTCAGTCCGTATGCGCCACGAATTGAGAAGATTAAGATTGACCCAGATAAGATTGGCGTGATTATTGGTAAGGGTGGCGAGACGATCAATAAGATTACCTCGGAAACTGGCGCTGAGATCGATATTAAGGAAGATGGTTTGATTACTGTGGCTAGTCCAGACGGCGCGTCGATTGAAAAGGCTATGAACTGGATTAAGAGTCTGGTTGAGGAGCCAGAAGTCGGCAAGATTTACGAAGGTAAAGTTGTCGGCATTAAAGATTTTGGTGCGTTTGTGAATATACTTCCTGGTGTTGACGGAATGGTTCATATTTCGAAATTGGCAGAACATCGAGTTGAAAAAGTGACTGATGTCGTGAAAGAAGGCCAAACTGTTCGCGTGAAAATTACTGGAATTGACGAGCGCGGTAAGATTAATTTGACGATGATTGGTTTATAAATATATAATAGCGAAAGCGTAATTTTAGGAGGAAAATTTATGGACAATAGCAATAACAACAAACCTCAAACACCACCTCAGCCACAATTCCAGCAGGCTCCACAACAGCCTCAGGTTCAGCAGCCTCAGCCACAACAACAATTCCCACAGCAACCAGTCATGGGAACTCCATACCAAATGCCACCAAAAAAGAAAATGAGTAAAGGCGCTTTATGGGGAATCATCGGCGGAATAATTGGACTAGTCGTAATTATCGTTGGTGTAGTCCTGGCTGTCTTACTGCTAAGTGGTCCAAGCAAGGCGGACTATAAAGACCTGCTTTCACAGTTTACTGGCTTTGATATAAATAACGCCTTTATCAGTAAAAGTAGCACTGGTACTAAAAATAGGAAAGCTGAAATAGATGAGACTATTGGGAAAATTGACGATCTTAATAAAAAAATGGGCTCACATAAAGCGCTTCGCGATAAGGATGTGAAAGCGGCGTATGATAAATATTTGGACAGTTGGAATAACGGCGCAAAAGAATATGTTGAG
>JANDWE010000019.1 GCA_024330325.1 Candidatus Nanosynbacter colneyensis
GCACAATCGGCTGTCTGATATTGTTTTTGATTGCTGGATCTTTGGCAATTTGGGCGTATATGCAATACTCCCGAGAAAAAAGCAGTGTTGATAGTAAAGTTGCGATTGAAGTCGCTAAAGGGAAGAGTGAACAAGCCGAATCAGACCAGAAGAAATTTTCTGAAGAAGCAAAAAACCCGCGTATTGAATTCGTTGGTCCTGCTGAGTACGGTCGAGTATCGTTCATGTATCCAAAAACTTGGAGTGTATATGTAGCAAATGACGGCAGCGACAGGGGTGATTATAAAGCTTATCTTCATCCAGTTTCAGTTCCTTCGACAACTAATAAAAATAGTCGGTTTGCGCTGAGGCTAGAGATCATAAATAAGAATATGGATACGGTGCTGAATGACTATCAATCACGACTAAAGAAGGGTGAATTGACCTCAAGTAGTACCGAGTTTAACGGAATTTCAGCAACTCGGATTGACGGTACATTTGAGAAAGAATTGCGCGGCTCTGTGGTTTTGATGAAAGTGCGCGATAAAACTATTCGTTTTTCAACCGACGCGGATACGTTTAAACCAGATTTCCAGACTATATTGAGCACTGTAAAAATCTCTGAATAGAAAAACCCAGTACATATTTGCTATACTAGAATTGTATGGCAGGTAAAGAGTGGAGTGATGCTGATTTTGGGGGATTGCCGAGCGTTTTGGTGGCGGCACATGAGCTAAAAACGCCGCTGGCTTTGATTAGACAATTGGCATTATTGTTGGACGACGATTTGACTAGTCCTGCCGATAAAGCCCAGATTCAGCAACGAATTATTCGGACTTCTGAGCAGGCGTTGCAACTTACGATTGATTTGGCAAATTCAGCTAATTTAACGCCGTCGTTATTTCCGCTTGAACCGGTCAATCCGTTGGCTTTATGTCAGCAAGTAGCGATGGAAACAAAGTTCAACGCAATACTTTATGGGCGAAAAGTTAGCTGGCCTAAGAGTAGTCGAAATAGTCAATTGATATTGGCGAACCGAACACTTTTGGGGCGAATTTTAGCGAACTTTTTGAATAACGCGTTGGCGTATACGGAGGACGGATCGGAGATTAAGGTTTCGGTTAAGGCGACAAAAGATGCCGTAAGGATGAGCGTGCGGGATTTTGGACCGATGATGAGTTTGAAGGAATATCGGCTTTTGCTTGATGAAATGGAAACGCGAAAAACCGTGCGGACAAGGCCGGAAAGTAGCGGGCTGGGGATTTACGTGGCGAATCAATTTGCGCGGGCGATGAACGGGCGGATTGGTCTGATTCGTCACCGTGATGGATTGACCTTTTATGTAGAAATGCCAATTAGTCGGCAGTTGAGCTTGATATGAAAAAACTGTTAATCGTTGAGGATGATAAGAATTGGGCGGATATTCTGGGCAAGTTTGCCGCGGATGTTGGTGTAGAGTACCAAGTGGCGATTTCTGGAGCTCAGGCGATTGAAATTATTGACGATTGGCAACCTGACGCTTTAATTTTGGATATGTTGTTGGCTGGTGAAACGGCGATTGCTCTGTTGAACGAGCTGCGATCGTACGCGGATTTGGCGAGTTTGCCGATTGTGGTTTGTACGAATATCGACGTTAAAATGGACGACTTGCGTCCGCTTGGTGTGAAGGCGATTTTGAATAAAACATCGATGCGTCCGAATGAGGCGCGGGCGATTTTTCGCGAGGTTCTAAATGACGGGACAAAATGAACGAGTAAAAGCAATTGTTTTGAGGCGAACGAATTACGCCGAAGCTGACCGAGTTTTGCAATTATTAACGCCAAAAGGTCGACGTAGCGTAATCGCAAAAGGCGTGCGTCGGGAGCGCAGTAAATTAGCGGGCGGAATTGAATTATTCGCGATTTGCGACGTGGTTATTCGCTCTGGTCGGGGCGATTTGGGGCTATTGACTTCCGCTCGATTGTCGGCTTTTTATCGGCATATTTTGGAAGATTACGATCGGATGCAATTTGCGTATTCGGTGATGAAACTGGTTTCTGCGGCGAGTGAAAATATTGACGAACCAGAGTGGTATTATGTGCTGAGTCAAGTTTTGGAGCAATTGAATAATCCTGCAATAAACCAAAAATTGATTGAAACGTGGTTTTATTTGCAATACGCGAGTTTGCTGGGAGATGAGCTGAATCTTCGTACGGACGTAACGACGGCGGCGCTACTTCCTGATAAAAAATATATGTACGATAGCGCGGAAAAAGGCTTGAGATTGGCGGAGCAGGGCGACTTGGGCGCGGACGCAATCAAATTGTTAAGGTTAATCCAGGCAAAACCACTCGCGAATGTGGCGCAAATCGGCGGAATAACTGAGGTTATAAATGATTGTTGGTTGACCGCCAGACAACACGCGGCAGTGTAAAATTGTCAGTAAAATGGTATAATTTGGGTAATAATGTGAATCGCCATGTTGCCAACATGGAGAAAGGTTTTTTCAATGAGTCAAGCAAAAATGGAAGATGTTATTAGCCTGTGTAAGCGTCGCGGTTTTATTTATCAGGGTTCGGATGTTTATGGCGGTTTGTCTGGAACGTGGGATTACGGTCCGCTGGGCGTTCAATTGAAGCGAAACATCATGAATTTATGGTGGCGGATGTTTGTTGACGAGCGCGACGATATATATGGCGTCGATGCGGCGATTTTAATGAATCCGAAAGTTTGGAAGGCAAGTGGGCATGTGGATACGTTTGTCGATCCATTGTGTGAAGACACGGTTAATCATCGGCGTTATCGTACCGACCACATTCTTAAGGACAATGGAATTGACGCTGACGGCTTGACGATGGAGCAAATGGACGAAGTGATTGCAGAAAAGGGAATTAAAAGCCCAGACGGAAATCCACTGAGTAAATCTCGCACGTTCAATATGATGTTTAAGACGAGCGTTGGCGCCACCGAAAGTGAAGACAGCATTGCGTATCTTCGCCCAGAAACCGCTCAGGGAATTTTTACCAATTTTAAGAACGTTGTTGATAGTTTTTATCCAGACTTGCCGTTTGGAATTGCTCAGCAGGGCAAGGCGTTTCGTAATGAAATTGCGCCGCGAGATTTTGTTTTCCGTAGCCGCGAGTTTGAGCAAATGGAGATTGAATATTTTGTCAATCCAGAGAATTGGCAGGAAGCGTTTGATGAATTGTTGAAGTCGACGCACGAGTTTTTGGAAGCATTGGGGTTAGACCCTAGGAATATTCACGAGTTGGATGTTCCGGCGGAAGACAGGGCGCATTACAGTGAGAAAACGATTGACATTGAATACGATTTTCCAATTGGCAAGGAAGAGCTGATGGGAATTGCGTATCGGACTGATTTTGACTTGATGAACATTCAGCGCGTCAGCGGAAAGAGTATGGAGTATACAATCAAGGGGACGAATGAGAAGTTTGTGCCGCACGTGATTGAGCCGAGTTTTGGTGTTGAGCGAGCGCTGATGGCGGTCTTGTCGAGTGCGTATCGCGAGGACGAGCAGAACGGTAGCAAGCGTGTTTATTTGGCGCTTCCAGAACATTTGGCGCCAGTTAAATTTGCCGTTTCGCCGCTGCTCAAAAACAAGCCAGAATTGGTGGAGAAGGCGCGTGAAATTTACGCTAGCCTATCTAAGAAAAATCCTGGACGTGTTATGTGGGACGACAATGGAAACATCGGTAAGCGTTATCGCCGTCAGGATGAAATTGGTACGCCGCACTGCGTGGTTGTCGATTTTCAGACGCTGGAAGATGACACCGTTACCGTTCGTGAACGGGATACGACGGAGCAGAGGCGAGTTAATATAAAAGATCTCGTATAGGAAGGTATAATGACGAAAATACTTGCAATTATTTCTACTCATGGCAATGAATTGCTGGGACCGAATGTGCTTTCGTATATGTTAAATAAACGTTCGGAGCTGTTGGAATATGTTGATTTTATGGTGGCTAATCCCAGAGCTTATTCGCAGAACGTTCGATACGTTGAGTCTGATTTGAATAGGAGCTATGGGTCTGATTTGGATACGTATGAAGCACGACGATCGAAGGCTATAGAGGATCGAATTAAGTTGTTGCAGCCAGAATTGGTGCTAGATTTTCATACGACCACCGCTGAGCAGCCAGATTTGCTAATTACCGCGAACATAGAAGATAAAGTCTCTCGTGATTTTATTAATGCGAGTGCGATTAAAGATGTGCTAGTTGTTGAACCGCTTAATGATATCACAACTGTAGCTCCGCATTTTGTGGCTTATGAGGTGCCAAATTCTCATTTGAATGACGATTTGTATGAGCGGATCTGTACGGACATTCGGAAATATCTAGACGGAAAAGTGTCAGATCAAGAACATGCTTTTTATAAGATGATAGGGAAAATTTTGCCCGAAGAAGTGCGGGTGGATTCTGGTCTTGAGAATTTTGTATATAGTGATGCACTTGGGGCAATTCCGTCGTTTCTCGGAGAGGAAGCGTATCGGCAGGACGGTACGTATGCCGGTTTTAAGCTAGAAAAGTTCATATAATAACGTAAGATCACCTACGTGTTGGTTGAGTAAATAATCGTGATATAATTGCTATTATGTCAAACGCCATAAACGGACAACTTGTCACACACGATTCAGAAGGTACTATCAAGCGCGATTACCTCTATCGTGTTTCTATAAAGGCTCTGATTTATAATGATGCTGGGCAGATTTTGGTTGTTAAAGAGGACGGGCGGCCGCTTTGGGATCTTCCTGGCGGCGGAATGGATTATGGCGAGACTTTTGAGTCGGCTTTGAAGCGGGAATTGTATGAAGAAGTTGGCTATAAGGGCAATCTTCGCTATCAGCTTTTTGATGCGTCGGATGAGATTTATATTGAGTGAATTGATGCTAACCAAATTTGTTTTTCTTGTCGTGTGTGGACGGAAAACTTTGATTTTTCAGCGGGCGTCGATGCGGACGAAGTGATGTTTATGGATCCTGAAGAGTTGCGACTCCAAGAGAGCGAGTCGGGTGCGCCACTTCGATATAAAGTACATTTGAAGTGGCAGAAATTGTGTGGCGCAAATAGTTTGCCAACAGAATAGTATTGACTTTTTCCATAAAATAGTATAGAATATCAGGCATGGAAAAAAGTACAGGTGGCGTATCTTTTGATTGATATAGCTAATGCATAAGGTTTTGCGTATGAAGAAAACTGATAATTACGGCGCCAGAGTTAAAATCGAGAATATTGTCGGGGGGGGCGACCTTAGTAAAGTCGATGAGAATTCGCTATTTACACTATTGACCAGATTAGCTATTGGAGAAGGTCGGATTTTTGATATGGGCATAATATTGGCTAGTCGTGATGATAAATATTCGGGACACGTTGAATTAGCGGAGAGGCGTCTCCCTAGTCAGTCCACATCCATACAATCACCATCTCAGTTTCCGTATGATAGGATTGAGTTGCGAAGCTGGCGAGATAAGCTGGGTGTGCAGTCTTTCGGCAGAATGAAAGGGGATTTCGACAGGGATGCTTATTTTTCTTCAGATAATGCGGAATATCTCATGAGACGAGTGGCTGCCGTGGCTGTTGGGCTTTGCTTGGAAACGCCTTTACAAGAGCTGGATTCTGTCAAGGAGTTTTCGGC
>JANDWE010000029.1 GCA_024330325.1 Candidatus Nanosynbacter colneyensis
GTATAGGTTAATATTTTACTAATCTCACGCGTAAACGTGTCAGCGTCATATTCTCCGTAGTAAAAAACCCTATCAGTAAATTTATCAAAGATTTTCTTCACTGGTTGATATACGACCGCCAAAACCATAGCCAAAATCATGTTCATGAGATTTACGTGACTATCAACCGTCAGGCTGCGTTGGAAAACTAAAATTGAAATGACATATGCAGAAATCACGTAAACGACAGCTAGTGCGATTAATAGCAACATATACGAAACGCTTCGAGCCACCGCCATTTTTACATCCATCAATCGGTATCTGACGATGCTATACATAATTGCAAATAAGAAAATAATCGTAGCAATTGGACCAATCCATATATATCGATAATCACCAAGCGCTGGGAGAAACAGATCCACTACAAAGCCAGGAATGCTACATATCAACAGACCAATCATGTAAATCGCAACTTGCTTGCGTCGAACAGGATCTGATTTGCGCCACGCTATATGACCAAAACACATAGAAATTAAGAAGAATACCGAGAAAAAAGTTGCAAAAATAACATAGTTGACTGCATGAATCGGAATTCGAGAAAAATCTACTGGCGTGACAATTTCTGATGTATTGATAATAAACTCAGGAACCAAAATAATATATAGCGAAAAAATCGTTATTAGTATACTAGACACGCAGATAAAACTCTTCGTTGATTTTGTCGATGGAAGAAACGACTTTGTAGTGAAAATAGCCAACGCAGGACAAAAAACAGCCGAAGCGACATAAAACCACCTGGATGCAGTGTCTAATACTACTCCATTGTCTGCCAAAGAAAACACTTCAAGTCCAGCTGACCACACGGCCAAACATAGACAAACCAGAAAAAACCAATGCTTCGCATCGTGGCGTCGCTTCGACTTTTTAAGTACAAGCACACCCAAAATTAGCGCCATTAACGCAACCAATCCTAGCACTAATGCTCGTATCATCATACTAATGCTTATTATAGCATTTTATTCTACGTTTCAATCGCAAAAACTGTGTAAACGCCGCTCGCAGTAACTGTAGCTTCAATAGATTCTTTTGGTATGCCAGATTTTTGAAGTAATTTAAAGCCTTCTTTAATTGAACGCATCCTAACTTTTGGAACCCACCCCATTAGTCCATGCAAAAATTCTTTTTGTGGGCGATTTACGTTCATGTTGCCAGTGATCATTAACCCACCAGTTCGTAAAAACTTCAATGATTCTCGTGTCAATTGTTTATAAACGCCATCCGGCAAATATTCTCGCAAGCCAGAATCTTCCGCAATATCCAGCTTACGATTGTCCAGAACTACCTCCAAACTCAAAGGCTTGCCAAGCTTACTGAATAATCGTTCACAATGAACTTCAATCTTATCTTCCAAATTCCATTTTTTCGCCAAGCTTTGTGCTGCCACTAGAGACAACGGATCTTGATCTAGCAGGATAACCGTTGGCGCCTCACCCGTTTCATCCTTAAGTTTTTTCAGCATCTTCAAAGTCGCCAATCCCGTTCCGCAACCAAAACTCATCACCAGCATATCGTCAATCGAACGATTCTCTTTTTTTGCCACTTTCTTCAAATGATCAATCGACAAACCGTTCACTGTTTCCACTCGCTCACGAATACCAAGCGAATCCGCACAATGCCGAATGACGTTAGAAAACTTCTCCGTCACCGGCGCCTGGATAAACTCTCGGACTTCACTAATTCTCTTCTCTACTTCTTCAATAGCCGTCGATTTATCCACACCGTTGTTGATTTTATCTTGAATCATAACTTCTGTCAGCGGCAAGCCATTAATCTTCTCGTCAAATACCGATTCATCCAGTGGACCGCTCATGGTCGGATATTTACCTTCTGACAATATTTCGCCATTTTCATCAAAAACACTCAAATCCTCAGCTTCAGAAATTGTCAAAAATGTCAGTGCGGAACCTCGCTGATTGTGCCACGGCTTCGAATCAGTTTGATCTTTACCATACAATAACTTGTCGCGAAAAACCTCCAGATATGAATCTATTTTTTCGCCCCACTTGCCCATCTTCACAAAAGGAGTTTTATCTAAGACATTCGCAATTGCCGCGGTGGCTAGATTTTTATGAATAAAATATTTACGAACCTCTTTTAACTTTGCATCGCCTTGTTCCAGATAATTGTATATGTCATGAATTTTATCCGGATTATTATATGCAGGGTCGGTCTTTTCTCCAATTTTAACCCTGCATCCCTCGCGTCTAAGGTTTATAATCTCCTCCCTCAGCGCTTCGTTAGCCTTGCAATCAATTCCATTAAGAAAATCGCCCACCCCCACTGCAGCATATCGTTTATTCCTAAAGTTTTCCATGCCAAAAATTATAGCATAATTTATGTGATATACTTAAAGCATGATAAAAATCGCTATCATTGAAGACGACCCTACTATCAGCCAGATGTACCGAATGAAGTTCGAATCGGACGGATTTGACGTTCGCTTGGCTGCCAACGGACAAATTGGCATAGAAGTAGTCGAGAAGTTTCAGCCAGATATTATTTTGCTAGATTTACAAATGCCGGAAATGGACGGCGCGGAAGCCTTAAAGCGAATTAGATCTAAAGATTGGGGAAAAACCATCCCCGTTATCGTCCTCACTAATCTCGGCGAAGAAGAAGCTCCGCACGATTTGAAGAAATTAGGAATTCATAGCTACATCGTAAAAGCGAACCTCACACCACGCCAAGTTGTCGAGCAAGTCAAATCTGCCATAAAAGCTGCTTAACTTTTTGATTGATTCGCAATTTTCAAACAAGCCGTAATTACATTATCAAACAGCGCAGAAACCGTTAATGGACCAACTCCGCCTTTTTTTGGTGTAATAATTACATCATCACGCTGACGCGCCTCTTCGGATACGTCGCCAACAATTTTTCCATTTTCCGAAGCAGTTCCCGCGTCAACAACAACCGCCTTGGCCTTGACCATTTGGCTTTTAATCAGCCCCGGAACTCCAGTCGCCGACACGATAATATCGTAATTTATCAATTGAGATAAATCGTCACCTTTTTCAAAAACCATCACATCAACGCCAGACTTTAGCCACATCTTTTCAAGAGGAGCGCCGACCAAACGACCTCGCCCAACAATTGCAACTTTTTTATTTTTCAAGTCAACACTATATCCAGCCAGTAGCCAACTAATAGCCGTTGGCGTGGCTGCCTGAAAAATCGCCCTTTTGCGCAGACCGTCAACATCTTTATCTTCTCGAATGCTCTCGAGTAATTCATCAGTCTGATCAGGATTACTAATCGGCAATTGCAGAATTATTCCTTGAACGTCGTCTCGATTGTTCAATTCTTGAATCACCTCCAAAGCACCGCCCGTAGGGACTCGATGAATCTCCACGTCAATCAAAATATCATCGCCATATCTCTGTTTCAAACGCATATACGTTTCAATAACTGGATTTTCGACATCAGTAACAATTGCCAAACGAGGATTAA
The DNA here is from genome assembly GCA_024330325.1 of Candidatus Nanosynbacter colneyensis. Classification (GTDB taxonomy): domain Bacteria; phylum Patescibacteriota; class Saccharimonadia; order Saccharimonadales; family Saccharimonadaceae; genus Nanosynbacter. The sequence continues at coordinate 3,487 of JANDWE010000029.1, forward strand.
CATGCCAAGCTTGCCTTAAAGCTCGCACCTGTTTCGCCTGGCGCTCCTTGATAAATCCAGCTAATTCTGAGCCATTTAGTTCTCTCATTGTCATTAAGTATAGCAATTTTACCATCTTGAGT
>JANDWE010000007.1 GCA_024330325.1 Candidatus Nanosynbacter colneyensis
ATATAAGATGGACTTAGAGCGTAAAGGACTATAAATGAAACATATTTTACGAATTTTTAGAGGCTATTGGTTGCTGTTTATTATCTTGATTGGATTCACGTATGGCGTTGTGATGGCGAATTTGTGGCTGCCGGATAAAATGTCGGAAATTGTCAATAACGGCATTATTAAACAAGATATGTCGGCGATTTGGAAAAATGGCTTGATGATGATTTTGGTGACGGCGGCTGGTGGGTTTTGTTCAATTGTCGTGGGTTTTTTGGCGGCGCGAATTGCTACGGGGATGGCGCAAAAATTACGATTGAAATTGTTTGAACGAATAGAAAGTTTTTCTTTGGCGGATTTTAACAAGTTTTCTACGGCGTCGCTAATTACGCGCTCAACGAATGATATTCAGCAGATTCAAACAACGTCGATAATGCTGCTGAGGCTGGCGTTAATGGCGCCGATTATGGCAATTGGCGGTCTGCAAAAAGCCATGAATAACGCGCCCGATTTAAGCTGGATCATTGCTTTGGCGGTGTTTATTTTGCTCGTAGTTATCGCTACATTATTTACGATTGCTGTGCCTAGGTTTAAGAAATTGCAGACTCTGGTGGATAAACTTAATTTGGTGGCGCGGGAAAATTTGGTTGGGCTGAAAGTTATTCGTGCGTTCCATAACGAGAAGATTGAGCAGAAAAAATTCCAAGAAGCCAATACGGAATTGAATAAGATGAATTTATTTGTGAACCGTTTGATGATGTTGCTTGATCCGATCATGACTTTAGTGATGAACTTTTCGAGTGTGGCAATTGTGTGGTTTGGTGCGCATTTGATAAGCAGCGGTAATTTGCAAATTGGTAATATGATGGCGTTTTTGGAATACGCGATGCAGGTGATAATCTCGTTCTTGCTGTTGTCGATGGTGTTTATTATGGTCCCGCGAGCCGCCGTATCAGTGCGTCGAGTCGGGGAAGTTTTGGATACTTTGCCGTCAATTACTGACCCGAAGTCGCCGAAAAAATTGCCAAAAGATGCCAAGGGAAAAATTGAGTTTAAGGACGTTACGTTTACTTATCCTGACGCGGATTTACCGGTGCTTTCGGATATTAATTTTGTAGCCGAACCTGGTCAGACAACGGCGTTTATTGGCAGTACTGGTTCGGGAAAATCGACGCTGATAAATTTGATTCCTCGTTTCTATGATGTTTCGGCGGGACAGATTTTGCTTGATGGCGTTGATATTAGAAATCTGAAATTGGAAGATTTGTCTGGTCAAATTGGTTACGTGCCGCAAAAAGGTGTGCTGTTTAGTGGAACGGTTGCTAGTAATATCAAATACGGCAACGCTGAGGCTGGTGATAAGTTGGTTGAAAAAGCGGCCAAAATTGCCCAAGCGGAAGAATTTATTAGCGAGTTAAAAAATGGTTATAAAAGTGAAATCGCTCAGGGCGGTAGCAATGTTTCTGGCGGTCAGCGTCAGCGTCTGTCGATTGCGAGGGCTATTGCGGTTGAGCCGAATGTTTACATTTTTGACGATTCGTTTTCGGCGCTTGATTTTAAGACCGATGCGAAGTTGCGGGCTGTGCTTGCAAAGGAAACTAAGAATAAAACTGTGTTAATTGTCGGTCAGCGAATTAATACGATTATGAATGCAGATAAGATTATTGTGCTTAATGAGGGAAAAATTGTTGGTCAGGGAACGCATCAGGGATTGATGAAAGATTGCGAAGTTTATCAAGAAATTGCCGCTTCGCAACTCTCGGAAGATGATTTACAGAAAATGTCTATTGCTGCGAAAGGAGTGTTGTAATGTCTAGGCAAACTACAAAAAAGCGACAGCAGGTACGAATGGGCGGTCCGATGGGCAGAATGGGCACTGGCGAAAAAGCTAAAGATTTCAAGGGAACGGTCAAGAAGCTGATTAAATATTTGTCGGATTTTCGATGGCAAATGTTGATGGTGTTGGTTTTTGCAATTGGGAGCACGATTTTTGCGATTGCCAGCCCGAAGATTTTAGGCAGCGCGACGAATCAAATTGTTGATGATTATGCCAATATGAAAGCCTACGAGGCGATCACTAGCAAATTGCCAAAAGGTGTTTCTTTGCCAGCGGGAACTACTGGCGCGGACGTTTTGAACCGATTGCCGAATAAGTCGGAGATTGAAAAACAGATTCCGTCCAGTCAGCTTGAGTCGATTAAAAAGTTAGATCTTAGTCGGCGTCCAGAATTTCATTTTGACGCTATTTGGCGAATAATTATTTTGCTAGTCGGAATGTATGTGTTGAGTGCAATTTTTCGCTATATTCAAACGTGGATAATGACTCAGGTGACGCAAACCGTAACTTTCAGAATGCGACAACAATTGTCCGAAAAAATAAATCGCTTACCGCTGAGTTATTTTGATAAGCAAACTTACGGCGAAGTTCTTAGTCGCATAACTAATGATGTCGATACGATTAGCCAAACACTAAATCAGAGTTTGTCGCAAATTGTAACTTCAACGGTTACAGTGCTGGGAATTTTGGTGATGATGTTTTCGATTAGCTGGCAGATGTCACTAGTTGCGCTGCTAGTGCTTCCGCTGGCGGGTGGCGTGATTACGCTGATTGCAAAGAGCTCGCAAAAACAATTCTTGCGCCAGCAAACGCAGCTTGGTGAACTTAATGGACACATTGAAGAAATGTATGGCGGTCATCAAGTGATGCGCGTCTTTAATGGCCAGAAAAAATCGATTGCTAAGTTTTCTAAGATCAATAATCGGCTTCAAGAGAGTGCTTGGAAGGCTCAGTTCTTTTCTGGCTTGATTCACCCGATTATAAATTTTATCAGTAATATTGGCTACGTAGCTATGACGATTTTGGGCGGTTGGCTGGCGATTAATGGTCGGCTAAAAATTGGCGATATTCAGGCGTTTATTCAATACGTCGATCAGTTCAATCAGCCGCTGGTTCAGGTCGCTAATATCGCTAATATTTTGCAATCGACAGCTGCTGCCGCCGAGCGAGTGTTTGAGTTTTTGGACGAGCCAGAAGAAGCGGTTGAATCGAATAACTTGGTAAAATTGTCCAACGTAAAAGGCGAAGTTGAATTCGACAACGTCGTCTTTGGCTATAAGCCAGACCAGACTATCATCAAAGGTCTGTCGGCGCACATTAAACCAGGTCAGCGCGTGGCGATTGTTGGTCCGACTGGTGCTGGCAAAACGACGCTGGTTAACTTGCTAATGCGATTTTATGAGATTAATAGCGGTTCGATTAAAATTGACGGCGTAGATATTCGTAAAATGAAACGTAGCGATGTGCGCCAAATGTTTGGTATGGTGCTGCAGGATACGTGGCTGTTTAATGGCACGATCCGTCAGAATTTGATGTATGGCAATCCAAAAGCCACCGAGGAAGAGATGATAAAAACCGCCGAAGAAGCGCACGTTGATCATTTTGTGCGGTCGCTATCGGGCGGATATGATATGGTTCTTGGTGAGGAGGCTGCTAACATTTCCCAGGGAGAAAAGCAGTTGCTGACAATTGCTAGGGCGATGCTAGAAAAAGCGCCAATGCTGATTCTGGATGAAGCGACAAGCTCGGTTGATACACGCACCGAGGTCCTTATCCAAAAAGCCATGGAGAAGCTTATGCAGGGAAAAACTAGTTTTGTTATCGCGCATCGTCTGAGCACCATTCGTGACGCTGATTTGATTTTGGTGGTTAAGGACGGGAATATTATCGAGCAGGGCAATCACAAAACTCTGCTGAAGCAAAACGGTTTTTACGCCGAGCTTTATAATAGTCAGTTTGCTGAGTAATTGACTGCTACTTTTTATATAATGATATTTTTGTAGCTTTTGGTGTGTGTAAATCGAAATTAATATCAGTTTTCTGGACAATTTCATAATAAGGCGGAATTGATGGGTTTTTCGGAAGTTCAATTATTTTTCCGTCGTTAAATAATTGTCCTTGTCTGTAGACATTATGAATAAACGGTACATTTGGTTTTATTTTTCTCAAGCGATATAACGCTGATTCATGCCGTGTTTCGCCATCTGTAACAACTTTGGGCTGCGTATGCCATTGTCCCATAATACATAATGTTGGTAGAGAGCTGTCAATTCCGAGGATATTTTTAGCTAGCTGTTCTTCTCGTTCCTGCGGGCTTGGTAATATGACGGCATCCTTATCTAAATTGTCAAAAAATGTATCAATAAAAACGAGCTCTTTAAGTTGGTTTTGCTGTAGGAGAATTGCTATCGTTTTTATCATTTCAAGAGATAAAATGCTTGAATCAAAAAGGTCTTCATCAACTAAGGAAAAATCGCAAGATCCGGTCTTTACTGAATTGATGAAGTTGGATACGGCGGGGCTGGCTTCAATAGCTAATCTCTTTACGCCAAGTTTCTTAACTAGAGTATAGACGACGTTGGCATTTTCTTTTATGCCGTGAATTTCGCCGTATACAATTATGTTTGATTTTCGCAAGGTGGATTGAAGCGAACTTAACTGTCTTATATCCAGTTGTTTCGGTAAAAATGTTTTGATAATATCGTGATTATTCATAGGTGCTAATTGATAGTTTACTTCATAAAACCGTAAATATATAGGGCTGCGTCGTTAATAAATTTGTCGATATTTGGCGAACTATTTATAATTAAGTCATGAATATCACCGACCAACTCCTCACTAAATACTCGATCATTTCTGACCAAGTCGATATAAAAGAGCTTGGCGCGCTTTTAAGAGAGTTGGAAAAAACTTTACGTCGTGGCGCCACTGGAAACATCGTGGAGTTTGGTTGTTATGTTGGCACGACTAGTTTGTTTATTCGCCGATTGTTGGACGCTTATAATTTTACGGGCGAGTTTCACGTTTACGATTCGTTTGCGGGATTGCCAGAAAAAACCCAGAAGGATAATAGCGCTGCGGGTGATCAATTTAAGGCTGGCGAGTTATTAGCGCCGCGTAAGACGTTTGTCCAGAATTTTAAGAAAGCAGGATTGAAGTCGCCGATTATTCACAAAGGCTGGTTTTCTGATTTTACTTCTGATGATGTGCCGGAAAATATTATGTTTGCGTTTTTTGATGGCGATTTTTATAAGTCAATTGTCGATTCTTTTCGGGTTTGTGAAAGTAAGTTTAATGAAGACGCGATAATTATTGTCGATGATTACGCAAATGAAGCTCTGCCGGGAGCTGCAAAAGCTACTGATGAATGGCTAAAAGTTAATCGACAATTCACAGTCAGGACTGAGGCCAGTTTGGCAATTATCTCCTCTTGCCCAAAAACATAAACGTGTTACAATTAAAACATCACTAATATAAACAGGGGAGGGTTGTGATGGACGAACCAATTCACATCACGTCTGAAATAGGAAAACTTAAGACCGTTCTATTGCATCGGCCAGGTGAAGAACTGGAAAATTTGACGCCAGACTATCTGACCGATCTTTTATTTGACGATATTCCATATCTGAAAGTAGCGCAGGCTGAACACGATGCTTTTGCGGAAGTATTGAGAAGTCGTGGAATCGAAGTTTTGTATCTGGATCAATTGGTCGCCGAGGCAATTAGCACAGATCAATTGCGTGAACAATTTGTTGATGAAATGTTGGCTGCTTCTAAGCAGGATTCGCGCCGTGTTACTCAAACATTGCGTCAATTCTTGTTGGACTTGCCAACTCACGCTATGATCCGCAAGATTATGGCTGGTGTTCGTAAGGATGAAATTACTTTGCCTCCAGATCAGCATCAACAACTTCACAATATGATCGAGAAAAATCATTATCCGTTCTATCTCGATCCAATGCCAAACCTATACTTTACACGCGACCCAGCTGCCGCAATTGGCAACGGTTTGACGATCAACAAGATGCACTGGACGGCTCGTCGTCGTGAATCGCTATTTATGCGCTACATTATCGACCACCATCCACGTTTTGCTAATCGTGCGCCAGTTTGGTACAACCGCACAGAGAAATTCTCAATGGAAGGTGGTGACGAATTAATATTAAGCGATAAGGTTATGGCAATTGGTGTTTCAGAGCGAACAACCGCTGAGGCAATTGAAAAGATGGCAACCAAGCTGTTTGCTGGCTCGAAATTCGAGAAAGTCATCGCTATGGAAATTCCAAAATCTCACGCCTTTATGCACCTAGACACCGTGTTTACGATGATTGATCGTGATAAGTTTACGATTCACCCAGAAATTCGCGACCATGGCGGCAGGATGAATTGTTTCATTTTGGAGAAAGTTGAAGGTCAGCCGTTCCCACGAATTACACACGAAACAGACTTGGAGCATGTCTTGAGG
>JANDWE010000065.1 GCA_024330325.1 Candidatus Nanosynbacter colneyensis
GACCCCTACCCCTACGCGCTCCTCCCCAGCGACAGAAGAGTATCAGAGACCCCGCCAACGGTCCCAAAAAACCCCCCGCCGGCAATACCCCCACTACCTCGTCTCGGGCCTTGCGGACTGCCCATATTCCTCCTTTATTTACCTTTCAATTATAGCAATTTTTATCAAGCGCAACAAATCACATTAAACCTGAGCGGCGTCAAATTCTTCCGCAGCCATAGCGGCAATCTCCTCAATAATCGGCGCAATGTCTTTATCTTCCAGAGTACGCTCAGCGCTCGTAAACTTTACATTCAAAGTTACAGTTTTTGTCGAATCGTCATTTTTTGGCTGATATATCGCAATCGGCGTTATACTAATTTGTAACTCACCGTGTTTTTTCGCAACTTCTTCAGCGCAAGCATAAACCTTCGCATAATCAACATTCGAATCCATTTTCAATGAAATGTCTCTGGCAGTCGACGGAAAACGACTTAACGGCTGGTAATTATAGCCCTGATTTTTACTCAGATTTTTCTGCAATTTTTCAATATCAATAGAAAACGCTGCCGTGTAATCTGGCAATTTGAAGTTGCGTCGGGCAGACTGAACCAGCTCGCCAACAATCCCCAGATTGTCACCGTTCTTCGCCACAATCCAAGCGCTGCGTTTCGCATCAAACGGTGCCGGAACATCGCTGTCAGATTCCGTAATCTTCACAAAATCAACCTCAACACTCAAATCTTTCATCAGCCTTTCAGCAATTTTCCTCACCTTGTAAAACGGCGCGCCAGCTTGAGGTTTTTTATTCGCATAAACTCCGTCAATGAAAGTCTTTTCAATCGGCAAATTTTCATCGTTAAAACCTAATTTCTTATCGTGAATTTTGCCAATTTCAAACAGCATAAATTCGTCATGTCCAGATTTTATATTGGCATGAACTTTATCCAGCAAACTAGGCAAAATGCTAATTCGGTAATATTGCAAGTCTGGACTAAGCGCATTACTCAAGCGATACGCACGACTCGGGTCTTGGTCGGAATTTTTCAAAACGCGCTCATGAACAAAGCTATACGTCAAAACTTCGTTCGCTCCAGCTCGCGACAAACTTTGACGAATTCTCTGTTTCAATTCACGACGCTCATTCTTCAAAGCAGGCTTGATGCTTCGCTCTGGCAAATGACGCGGCAATCTGTCAAAGCCGTATAATCGCCCAACTTCCTCAACAATATCCTCAGGGAGCTCAATATCTGTTCGCCAAAATGGACTGTAAACCATCGCGCCAGCTTCGCCATATTTATTACCATCGTCAACGATAAATTCAACATTCTTTAGTAGTGCCTCAATCTCATTCTCGGCAAAGTCAACACCCAGACGTTCTTCGACGAACCTTTTAGGAATCAACAATCCACCATGCCAGTGCTTGCCATCGACCAACACTTGTCGCAATGAAGAATGATTCTTAAATAGCATAGGACTAGCTTGAACACCACCAACCATACCAATTAACCATTTTAAGACAGGGTCAATTTGTGCTGGCGATTGCCCCTTATTAAACCTGGTCAGGGCGTCGGTGAAAATTCCGTGACGCATAGCCGTACGTCGCAGTGCGTACATATCAAAATTGGCACATTCAAGGATAATATTCTTCGTTTCAGCCGAAACTTCCGTGTCAGCGCCGCCCATAATTCCCGCTAGCCCAATCACACCTTCACCATCAGCGATCACAATATCGTCAGCCGTCAATTCATATTCCTTGCCATTAAGCAAACCAATTTTTTCACCATCGCGCGCCATTCGCACGCCAAGTTTATGCCCGCGCAACTTGTCATAATCATAAGCGTGAGTCGGCTGCGCCGTCATAAACATCACGTAATTTGTCGCGTCAACAATATTGTTAATTGGCTTTCCGCCCATTGCGACTAATTGACATTGCAACCACAACGGACTTGGATGAATATCTACATTTTTTATAGCAATCACAGAGAATGCGGGCGCAAGCTCATTGGCTTCATTAAACACTTCAAGCT
>JANDWE010000014.1 GCA_024330325.1 Candidatus Nanosynbacter colneyensis
TGAATAACAATCCGCTTGTCGCCGTCGCTCCGCAAAAAATAGAAAAGCCAGTCGTAAAAACCGCTCACCAATTGAAAAACGAAGCGATTGAGAAAGCTTTATCGAATGAGATTATCAGCAATAAAAAAGCACGTCGACGCCAGAAAAAGGGCGGCGCCTTACGTTGGTTGAATACGTTTTCTGTTGGTTTTGCGGTGATGCTACTCGGTGGCTATTTAACATATCTGAGTATGCCAAATATCTCCATAAAAATGGCAGCCGTTCAATCAGGAATTGATGCCAAATATCCAGGCTACAAGCCAGACGGCTACGCACTGAACGGACCTATCAAATTCAAATCAGGCGAGGTTTCTATGAAATACGCCTACGCCGACGGAAGTTCAGGCTACACCATAACCCAGCAAAAAAGCGGCTGGAATTCGTCAGCAGTGAAAGAATTCTTCTCTGAAAAACACAAGAATCCAAACACCACAATGATCGACGGATTGACAATTTATAGCGGCGGGAAAGAAGCAGCTTGGGTGAACGGCGGAATCCTATATCAAATCAGCGGCGACGCAAACCTCTCAAGCAGCCAAATTGAAAAAATTGCCACTAGTCTGTAACTCATCAGATAACGTGCTATAATTTACTCATGACTATTAGAACTCGTTTTGCACCAAGTCCGACTGGCTATATTCACTTAGGCAACGTTCGCACCGCGCTATACACATACCTTGTCGCCAGAGCGTATCAGGGAGATTTCATCTTACGCATTGAAGACACGGACCAAGCTCGGTTCGTTGAAGGCGCGGAAGAAATGATTTTGGAAACTCTAAATTGGCTAGGACTGAATTGGGACGAGGGACCAACTCTTAACAATCCAAAAGAAGAGTCTGGCAATTTTGGCCCATATCACCAAACAGATCGCCGTGATATTTACATAAAATGGGCGAAGAAAATGATTAGCGAAGGGCTAGCTTACGCCGATCCGTACACGCCTGAAGAAGTACAAGTTTTCCGCGACAAAGCCAAGGCTGAAAAACGAGCATTTTTAT
>JANDWE010000042.1 GCA_024330325.1 Candidatus Nanosynbacter colneyensis
GGTGGCGATACGGAAAAGGTGATGCCGCTAGGTGATTTGGCGGACAAATGGCGAAGTTTTGGCTGGGATGCGCAGGAGATTGACGGGCATGATCATTTGGCGATAATTCAGGCGATTGATAAGGCAAAGAATTCTCGGCAGCCGAGCGTAATAATCGCGCATACAGTTCCTGGCCGTGGTGTTGATTTTATGGAATATGACTATCATTGGCATGGAAAATCTCCTAATGCCGAGGAAGCAGAGTGGGCGCTTGCTCAATTGAGTGAAGGAGGTGGCGAATGAGTTTCTTAATGGAGAATTGGCAGAATTCAGAACTTGTGGCAATTCGCGTTGGCTTTGGCGAAGGATTGGTTGATATTGCGAAGAAAAATAATTTGGTGGTGGCGCTGAGCGCGGATTTGATGGAAAGCGTTGGCTTTGGTAAGTTTTACGAGGAAATCGGGAGTCCGCGGGCAATTGAAGTTGGTGTGGCAGAGCAAAATTTGGTAACCGTGGCGTCTGGACTGGCGGCTATGGGTAATATTCCTTTTGCAGCCAGTTATGCGGCGTTTAGCCCGGGTCGCAACTGGGAGCAGATTCGCACGACTGTTTGCTTAAATAATCAGCCGGTCAAGCTGGTCGGTTCTCATGCGGGGCTTAATGTTGGTCCGGACGGTGCGACGCATCAAATGCTGGAAGATATTGCTTTGATGCGAAGTTTGCCAAACATGGTGGTGTTGGCGCCAGGCGACGCTAATGAGGCTAAGCTGATGGCGGCAGCAATGGCTGGAGATAAACGCCCGAATTACGTAAGATTGCCGAGAGAAAAAACGCCGCTATTCCTGAATCAATCTACTTTTGAGATTGGAAAAAGCTATACGTTGAGGCGCGGTAAAGATGTTGCCTTGTTTGGAACTGGCGTGATGACTTATCAATTGTTGTTGGCAGCGGAAAAACTGGCGAATGAATATGACATTCAGGCGGAAGTGATTCATTTTCCGACGATTAAGCCGCTGGACGAGGATGCGATACTTGACGCGGCTCAAAAATGCCAAGCCGTCATTACGGCGGAAGAAGGTCAGATTGCTGGTGGATTTGGTTCGAGTGTGGCGGAAGTTCTTAGTGAGAATTTGCCTGTGAAGATGAAGCGAATTGGTGTTAATGATGCGTTTGGCGAGTCTGGCAAAATGTCTGAATTGTGGCAAAAGCACGGCTTGGATGTCGATTCAATTGTTTGTAGTGTTGTCAATTTTCTCCAGTAAAAAGCCCGCCAGGAGCTACTATTCTCTTGGCATAGCGGGCGGTAATTGATATAATTACCATAAGTATTTTAGGGGGCAGTATGGGATTATCTATTTCAGAGATTCGGAAAAACACGACGCGGGCGCGTCATTTAATGCAGCGAACACGAGCGCAACGTTTTGCGGTTGGGGCGTTTAATATTGACAATCAAGAGACGTTGATTGCGGTGGCACGCGCGGCACAAAAACTCCAATCACCAGTGTTGGTTGAGGTTTCTGACGCCGAAGTGAAGGCTATGGGTCTAGAGAACGTCCGTGATTTGGTGGACAATTATAAAGCTGAGTATGGAATTGAAATGTATTTGAATCTGGACCACGGTCCGACGGTTGAGGGCTGTAAGCGAGCGATTGACGCTGGATATGAGTTTATTCATATTGATATTTCTCAGGCGAATCACGATGCTTCGGATGAGGAGATTATTGCGAAGACTCGTGAAGTTGTTGAATATGCCAAGTTTACTGGTGCGCTAGTGGAGTCTGAACCGCATTATTTTGGCGGAAGTTCAAATGTTCATACGGAAGATATAAATTACGAAGAAATAAAAAAGACTTTTTCTACGCCAGAGGGTGCGCGTGCGTTTGTCGAGGCGACTGGAATTGATACTTTTGCGGCGGCGATTGGTAATTTGCATGGCAAATATCCAGTTCCGAAAGTGTTGGATTTGGATTTGTTGGCTGACATTCGTGAGGCGATTCATTGTCAGATTTCGTTGCACGGTGGGTCTGGAACGCCGCTACATTATTTTGAGGACGCTGCGAAAATTGGCGTTTCTAAAATCAATATCAATTCTGATATGCGTTACGCTTTCCGAACAACCTTGGAGAAAACCTTGCGAGAAAATCCAAATGAGTATGCTATCGTTAAATTAATGCCGCCAGTTTATGCCGCTGTACAGGAAGTGGTGGAGTCGAAGATTAAGGCGTTTAACTCCGTGCGAAAGGCGGTGGTTTAATGGCAAAAATCATCACTGTTGGTGCGGCGATTCAAGACGTATTTTTAAGTCAATCGGACGCACTGACGCCAGTTTGTGAAAGTCCAGAACACTGTTTTGCGCGACTGGATTTGGGCGCGAAAGCCGACGTAAACCAGATTCATTTTTCGACTGGCGGTGGCGCTACAAACGCTGCGGTAACGTTTTCCAGGCAAGGGCATTATGCTAGTTTTATGGGCGCGATTGGTCATGATCCAGCTGGGCAAGCGGTAATTGCGGATTTGGACAAGGAAAATATTGATACGCATTTGGTGAGGTACTCGCCAAAATATAGCACGGGATATTCGGTGTTACTATTGGCTTCAAACGGCGAGCGAACAATTTTAACATACCGCGGCGCTTCAACACATTATCATGAGGCGGATTTTGATTTATCTGAAGAGGACGCGGATTGGCTATATGTTTCAACTTTGGCGGGGAATATGCCGATGCTCCATAAATTATTCCAACAGGCCAAGCGTCGCGATATGAAAATCTGTTTTAATCCTGGAAAGAAAGAATTAGCGCAAAAGGATAAATTGCTGGGACTTTTGTCTGATGTCGATGTTTTGACGCTTAATAAGGAGGAAATGCAACAATTGGTGTCTGGCGAGGATTTGGAGGCCTTGGTCAGAAGGGGTTTGAGATTAGTTCCGGTCGTTTTAGTGACGGACGGCGTAAATGGCTCAATCGCAAGCGACGGAAAAACCATCGTGCGAGCGCTGATGTACGATGACAGACCGTCAATTGACAGAACTGGCGCTGGAGATGCGTTTGCGTCGGGATTTTTGAGCGAATGGGCACGAAGCGGCAATTTGAAAAACTCTGTGATTATGGGCAGTGCGAACGCTAGTTCGGTGGTTATGAAAATTGGAGCAAAGGCTGGAATTTTATATGCTGGCACGGTGCTTCATGCTATGCCAATTCAAGAAAGGGAATTATAATGGCGCAAAATTTGGGAAAATTGTTGGGCGGTGACGTGAAAAAGCGTCGAGCATTAATCGAGCTCAGGCAGATGACTAGGGATGACAGTGATGTGCGATTGATTGCGGAGATATTGGCTAGAGCGCACTCGATTATTCGATCTCTAGGTCTGGATCCGTCAAACGCTACGGCAGAAGAAATTTATCAGTCACTAATGGCTATTGCGCCGAAAGTGGACAAATGGGCGCCGTTTAAGGCTTCTGAATGGGTGCTTTTGGACGTTGATGGGCAAGTGATTTCGTTTAATCCAATTGACATTATAAATAACTATCACTGCCAGTTGCCCCTGGGAAAGCAGCAAACAACGTATGGCAAGCGAGGTCTGGGATTTGAGATTACGCGCCGATATAAAAACCACCCGCGCACGTACAATCCAGCCGTAGAGCGAGTGGTTTGTCAGGGTGGAATTTGTTGGATTGAGCCGAAACCTAAGAAATAGCTATCGGTCGCAACAAGTTCGCTGATTTTTGATCAAATTAACTACCTCTGGAATATCTTCGGTAATTGTGTAGATTTTTTCATCGCCGTCAGAAATTAGCTTATTTGGAAGCATATTTTCGCGCACAAAATCATCCCATTTGCCCCAGAATTTTTTATCAAACAGAACAATTGGCACTGGCGCCATTTTCTTAGTTTGTGTCAATGTGATAATCTCGCAAATTTCATCCATTGTGCCAAATCCGCCAGGGAAGCAAACGTACGCGTCAGCCAGAAGTGTCATAACGATTTTTCGTGGCGCGAAGTGAGTGAATGCGAACGAATCTGTCGTGTAGTTGTTCAATGATTGTTCGTGTGGCAAGCGAATGTTGAATCCGACTGATTCTCCGCCAGCTTCCATAGCGCCGCGGTTTGCTGCTTCCATAATTCCGCCACCACCGCCGGTAATAATTGTGTAGCCTTCTTTAGCTAATTGAAACGCTAAATCTTTGGCTTTTTGATAATATTCATTATCTTCAGTTGTCCTGGCCGACCCAAAAAAAGTTACAGTTTTATGATATTTTTGGAGAATTTCATAGCCGGCATGAATTTCGTCATCAACTTTTCCTAATCTGAACATCGCAGCCTGAAGTTGCAATTCGCGCGGAATACAAACATTTTTCGGTGTCATCGTTGTCCTTTTTATTTTATGATTTTAACTTTATTACTATATCATAAAATGCCTATGGTTACAATACATTGACGGCAAATAATCCATCATATACAATCAAAGCACAATCTAAATGGAGGTTTTATGGAAAATAAATCAACGGCTAATAAATGGCTGATCGCGGCGGTGATTGTTATGGGCATAATCATTGTCGCTATGACTACTTGGATAATTGCTGGCGCTATGCATAAAAATAGCGACTCTAACTCTTCAGTAAAAACCAGCCAAACAAAGAAAGACTCATCTGATTCACTGGAAAAAACTCGCGGTGAAGGCGAAGAACCGTCAGATACGGCAAAGAAAGAGTATAAAGATTTCCGGACCAAAGGCGACGGTACGGGCGTTCGCTTAACTTCAGCGAGCGATGTTGATAAGTTGGATATTGATAGCTCCTTGAAGAAATTCTTGAAGTCTAAAGTCGGTCAGCCAATTCCAGAGCGTGAAGGTTCTGTGTATGAGCCAATCATCGACCGTGCATACGGAAAATATGCGGCAGTATATGGCTTGACGAACGCTTATACTATTATCGGACCAAAGAACGGCACTGGTGAAATTGCAATTGTTGCGGGTACGCAGCAAGGTGGTATGTCATGTTCAGACTTGAAGTCTGCGTCGGTTCCGAGCCGCTTGGTTGACGGCAAATGTGAAGTTTCTGGCTCGTCTCAAACTTATAATCAAGACTAGTTTTCATAAATATAGTAAAATAGAGAGGTGAATAAATTTCGCCTCTCTTCTTCATATCAGCCCACGGGCGACCAGCCGCGAGCAATTGCTCAGTTGGTCGACGGTTTGGAAAAAGGTCAGCGCGAGCAAACTTTATTAGGTGTGACTGGTTCAGGGAAGACATTTACGATGGCGAATATTATCGCTAAGCGCAATGTGCCGACGCTGGTTTTGGCTCACAATAAGACTTTGGCGGCGCAGCTTTTTTCTGAGTTTAAGGAATTTTTTCCGGACAATGAAGTCCACTATTTTGTTAGCTATTTTGATTACTACCAGCCAGAGGCGTACATCGCTTCAAGCGACACCTATATCGAGAAAGATTCGAAAATTAACGACGAAATTGATCGACTTAGGCACGCTGCGACTTCTGCACTGCTTACGCGCCGCGACGTAATTATCGTGGCGAGTGTGAGCTGTATTTACGGCATTGGTTCGCCAGAAACTTACGCTGATATGGCTATTAAATTAACCGTTGGCGAGCGCCGAGTTCAGGACAAGTTTATTCGCCTATTGACCGACATTCAGTATAAGCGCAATGACATTGATTTTGCGCGCGGAACTTTTCGGGTGCGCGGTGATGTCGTGGATATTTTTCCGGCAGGTCAAGACACTGCGGTTCGCGTAGAATTCTTTGGCGATGAGATTGAACGGCTGACGAAGATTGATCCTTTGACTGGTGAAATTTTGGATCGACCAGATCAATTGACAATTTTCCCGTCCAGCCACTATTCGACGCCACGTGAGCGAATTGAAAAAGCGATTGTTGGAATTGAGAATGAGTTTAATCAGCGACTGAAATGGTTTGAGGATAATGGCAAGTTTTTAGAGGCGCAAAGGCTAAGTCAGCGTACCAAATATGATTTGGAGATGTTAAAGGAAACTGGTTTTGTGAAGGGAATTGAGAATTATTCGCGCTATTTGACCGACCGAGAGCCTGGCGAGCAGCCTGCGACTTTGATTGATTATTTTCCGGACGACTGGCTGCTTTTGGTTGACGAATCGCACATGACATTGCCGCAAGTTCGGGGAATGTACAACGGTGATCGCGCCCGTAAGGAAGTTTTGGTTGAGCACGGTTTCCGTCTTCCGAGCGCATTGGATAATCGCCCGCTTCGATTTGACGAGTTCAATCAGCATATTCATCAGGCAATTTACGTTTCTGCCACGCCGGGAGATTATGAGCTTTCTCATTCGCCAAAGCCAGCTGAGCAGCTTATTCGACCGACTGGGCTGCTTGATCCGCCGATTGAAGTTCGACCAACCGATGGACAGGTTGATGATTTGATGGAGGAAATTCGCCAGACGATTGCGAAAGGTCATCGCGTATTGGTGACGACATTAACCAAGCGAATGGCGGAGGACTTGAGCGCTTATTTGACGGAAAACGGCGTGAAGACGGCATATTTGCATAGCGAAATTGATACGCTGGAGCGTGGCGATATTCTGAAAGATTTGCGACTCGGAACGTATGATGTGCTGGTTGGAATTAATCTATTGCGTGAAGGTCTGGACCTTCCGGAGGTCAGTTTGGTGGCAATTATGGACGCCGATAAGGAAGGTTTCTTGCGTAGTGAGCAGGCGCTAATTCAGACGATTGGGCGAGCGGCGCGGCACGTTGATGGGCGAGTTATTATGTATGGCGACAATGTTACGGATAGTATGCGTCGAGCAATTGATGAAACGAATCGACGTCGAGCGATCCAGCAGAAATATAACGAAGAGCATAATATTACGCCGCAAACTATTCAGAAGAAAATTGACGATGGTTTGCGCTCGATTATTCCGCAAAAAGAATCCGATAAAAAGCCAAAGCTCAACCTGAAGAAAATTCCAAAAGACGAATATCCAGCTTTGATTAAAGATATGACGGCTCAAATGGAACTGCATAGCGCTAATTTGGAATTTGAAAAAGCGGCGGAGCTGCGTGATTTAATTGCAGAAATCCGTCATACGATGTAGAATAAAAATATTATTAGATTAGGAGGGATTATGGCAACAAAAGAACAACCACAGCCAACAAACGTCGCGCAACCAGAAATGCCGATGCAACCAAATGCTTACCAAGCATATCCACAATACGCATATGAAGACCCAAATAAGGGCAAAGCAAAGATGCTAACTTTGGAATACGCTTTAGCAATGGGTTCGGCAATTGTTTCAATCATGTTGCTGATTGACATCATAACCAAGGTGTTTGGTTTGTGGACGAATTCAACATCAATGTTATTAAGAAGTGTTGGCGGATTTTTCGCCCCATCGATGGTAACTCAGGGAACGGGAATTATTGCGGCGTCAGTATTTGCTGTGCTTTTGGCTGTATTGTCACTAGTTCTATTCTCTCGCGTATCAAAAGCCGTTCCAGAGCGTGAAGGATACACAAAGCGAACAGCTTACAAATTAGTAACTTACGGCGGTTTGGCTGTTTTGATCATTCCAGCTGTCGACTTGGTTGCTCGATTAGTAAGTATTTTGATCAACTCATTGCTATTTATCGGCGTTGGTGACGGCGGCGAATTCTATAAGAGTTTGTACTTGGGTGAATTCTTGCCATACGCATTAGCTCTTGCAATTGTTGCTACTAGCGCCTACTTCATTTGTCAAATTGTCAAGGGACGCAACATGTCAAAGGCTTTGTCTTTGATGTTGATTGTGGCTTCTTCTGTCGTACTATTGACTGGCGCTATCACAATTGCTGTTAAAGCGCACGACACGGGCAGCTCAGCAAAGACTATTCCATCAGACTACAGTCGCTACAAGAACTACCAAGATTACTCAATGTAATAAAACCTGGAAAAATAAAGTCGCTCACTTTGATGGGCGGCTTTTTTTAGTGGTATAATATTGATATGATAACTATTTCTACCAGCGATATTCAGCACTTGGCGAGTTTGAGTAGTCTGGCATTGACTGATGACGAAACCGACGGACTGCGCCAAGATTTGGAAAATATAATTGGCTATATTGAGCAGTTGGGTGAGCTTGATGTATCGGGTGTTGAGCCGACTTATCAAGTTACGGGACTGAGCAATGTCTGGCGCGAAGATGAAGTTCAGGCGGGGATTCCTGTTGAGGAGTTGCTCGATTTGGCGCCAGAAAAACAGAATAATCAAGTGAAAGTTCCGCAGGTATTGTAATGAGTAAGATTAGTGATTTTATCGGCAAGAGCGCGGTCGAGAACGTAAAAGAAGCGTTGCGACGAGCGCGTGAAATTGAGGAATATAATGCGCTGCTTAGCTTGACGGAAGAGCGTGCACTGGAGCGAGCAGAAAAGGTTGATGCTGGCGAGATTTCTGGACGATTGGCGGGTGTGCCATTTGTTGTGAAGGACAATTTTTTGGCGTTTGGTGCGCCAACGACTGCCGCTTCAAAAATGCTAGAAAACTTTAATGCGCCACTACAGGCGACGGCTGTTGAGAAATTGGAAGCGGAAGGTGCGATCTGCATCGGTAAGGCGAATTTGGACGCTTTTGCGCACGGCGGTTCGACGGAAAACTCGGCATTTGGCCCAACTAAGAACGCTGCGGATGAAACGCGAGTTGCTGGTGGATCATCTGGTGGATCGGCGGTAGTTACGGCGCTTGACGTGGTTCCGTTTGCGCTTGGTACGGATACTGGCGGTTCGATTCGTCAGCCAGCCAGCTTTAATGGCGTAGTTGGAATTAAGCCGACTTACGGAGCGGTTAGTCGTTATGGTGTAGTGGCGATGGCATCAAGTACGGACACGATCGGTTGTTTCGCTACAAATGCTGAAGATGCTGATTTGGTGATGGAAATTATGGCTGGTCGCGATGATAAAGATATGACAACTTTGCCTGTTTTCTGGAATAATCAGCCAGAATTTGCAAAGAAAAAAATAGGTCTAGTCAAGCAGTGTATGACTGATGACGTGGACGCGGAAGTTCGCCAAAAAACGCTTGATTATGCAGAGAAGTTGAAGCAGCTTGGCTACGAAATTGAAGAAGTAGATTTGAGTATGATGCAGCATTCCCTGGCGATGTATTACATAATTGTGCCGGCGGAATTGTCCTCAAATTTGGCGCGATATGACGGCGTGCGATATGGTCATCGAGCGACGGAAGTGAAGACTTTGGCGGAACTTTACGGTCGTAGTCGAAATGAAGGATTTATGACTGAGAATAAACGACGAATTATGATAGGAAGTTTTGTATTGTCAAGCGGATTCTTTGATGCTTACTATATGCAAGCTCAAAAAGCCAGGACATTGTTGATTGACGAATTTAAGAAGTTATTTACCGAATATGACGCGCTATTGATGCCGGTTGCGCCGACTCCTGCGTTTAAGATTGGGGAGAATGCTAGCGATCCGATAAAAATGTATTTGGCGGACATTATGACTGTGCCAGCAAGTTTGGCTGGACTTCCTGCAGTTGCCGCGCCAGCTGGAAATAGTGATGAAGGTTTGCCAATTGGCGTGCAGCTTATTGGCGATTACAAGTCGGACAAGAACTTGCTGAAGCTGGTTTCGGAAGTGGAGAAGATTTGATGGACGGATTGATAGTCGCGATAGTTGTTGCGGCGTTGATTATCGGCGCCTTGCTGATGATTTTCATTCAATTGACTTCTCGTGGTCACGGTCAAATTGACAAGGAAATGTATCAGAGGGTTTGGCGGCAAATTTTGCGCAATGTCGAAACCAGAAAATCGGAAAGTATGCAGATGGCGATAATGAAAGCGGACAAGTTGCTAGACAAAGCTATGCGCGACTGTGGCGTGGCTGGCGAAACGATGGGCGAACGTATGAAATCTCGCAAGGGATATTGGAGCGATGAAAATGGGCTTTGGGCGGCGCATAAATTGCGTAATCAAATTGCCCACGAAACCAGCGTAACAGTAACGGCACAGAGTTTTCGTCGAGCTATGGCGAGTTTTGAACAGGCATTAAAAGATTTGGGAGCATTATAA
>JANDWE010000117.1 GCA_024330325.1 Candidatus Nanosynbacter colneyensis
GTCAGATATTGTATGCTCGCTTGCCAATATTGAAGTCTGCGTCGACGGCACTTATTGGTACGGCTTTGGCGGCTGTGCCAATTGGTGGCTGGACTATGAATTTACTTTTAGGTATTGACCCCGCATGGTGCTGGCTTATTACCTCTGTAATTGGTGCTGTTTTGTGTATTGATGCTACAGTGAGATTGAATAGTCGGCCTCTTGCTTATGTATCGCTGCTATCGATGTTTACGATGACGACTAGTTTGCCGGCTGTTGTGCATGCGCAGCTGGTCTGGTATTACGTTGTAATGCTGCTATTTGGATGTTTGATGACTGTGGCTGCATATTTTTCTAGTCGCCTTCCTCGTCAGTTTGTCGAACCGTTAAACGTTGTAAATCCGTTTATCGTGCCGATGACGATGTTTATCGCGCTTAGCTCGTCGGCATATATGGGTACATTAGATATTAGTGTACTGTTATTTGCTAGCGTTGCATATTACTTTACGGTTGCTCTTGTTGAGAAGTCTAAAAAGATGCGTACTTATGAATTGACAACAGCTCGCTTATTGTTAATGGTGATGGCTACTAGTTTAGCAATGTATTTATCTGACGATAATCAGTTGGTTGTAAGTGTGATTTTAGGGTTAGCGGCACTTGGAAATATAATCTGGTCCGCTACATCAATGTACATTCAGAAACAGTACGATAGACATCATGAAATAGTATTGTGGGTTAGTTTTGTTGTGTCATTAAGTGCTCTGTTTGGCGTGATCGGTTCTGGAGATTCGCTACGAATGACGGTTGCCTTTACCTTTATTAGTGTTATTTCAGCAATTAGTCTTGCAATCCTTTTTTTTGTTACGTCGTGTCCACTTCGGTGTTATGGTTGTGATATCTGGGATTCTATTGGTGCCGATTGGTATAACACTATTCAATATCGATATAGCTATAGCACCACGCGTACAGTATCTAATTTTTCTATTCATGACGCCACTGCCAGTTATTTGCCGATTGTTAATTTTGAAGCGTCCGAATATTAGTAAAAGTCAGGCTGCTTTAGTATATGGCGCTGCGTCAACTTGGCTATTAATGGCGATGTTTACTTCAGCGATGATAGCCACTTATGCGACAGAAGAAGCCCTGATGTGCCTATCAGGTGCGATAGCTATCGGCGCTGGCATTATGAGTGTGACTGTATGGCGCGAAAAAGTTTATGAGTTTGTAGTTGGAGTCCATACCTCTTTAATGTTGTCAGTATTTTTGCTAGCTTTAGGTTTTGCGATGTCTAGTGAAAACATATCTATTTTAATGGCGTGGATAAATGTGTCGTCGCTATTAATAGTAGAATGGCTTTATCATCGTCATGGCAACACAGCCATCAAAAGTCGTGAGCTGCTTCTATATTCTATTATTGGCGTAGCTATCGTTGTTGTGCTGTCGTCAATTCATCCGATAGTTTGGTTGCCGCTAGTGGTGTCGCTATACTATGCATTTTACCGATGTCGTAGAGAGGTTTATTTGGGCGGGGCATATCTTACGACAATCATCTTTGTTTTATTATCCCTGCATTGGTTGAATATACCGTTTAATGACAATCTAGCAATTGCTGCATGGGTGAGTCTAGTTGGTTTTGGGTCTTTGTACTGGCTGTTGCGAATGAATAGGCAATCGTCAATTATTAGCAATATGACGCTGTGCGCCGCTGTAGTTCCAACGATAGCGTTTCCGGCAATTAATCTACTGGCAACATATGATCTGTCGTTCAAGATATTGGGATGGCTGGCAGCTGTAGCGGCTCTTTATATGGCGGTACTTGCTAAACGAGATTGGCGAATAATGACAATAGCTGCGCACCCGAGTCTAGTGTTGTTGTTTTACCTTATAGCGCAACGGCTTGCCATTCCACTCGAATTTATGTCAGTCGTTGCCCTGGTTGTTTTTGCGGTGTTTTACGGCTTGGCTATTGCTGCGCGAACCAGAAAGATGTTGAGTCTTTGGTATTACCCTTCGTTCTATAGTGCCATCGGCTGGTCGGTAGTCTTATTGTCTATTGCTACATCAGTTAGCGCTACTGTGGCGTCAGTGATTCTGGCGGCGCTAGTGTGGGTAATTAATGGTATAGCCTTGATGCTCGAAGGTGTCCCCAAAAAGAGTATTTTGCATTTTGATTCAGGCGTGCTCCTAATTCTGTGTGGTGTCTTATTTACCATTAAAAACCTAGCCTTACCCGTTCATGCTATCACAATACCATATTTGTGGTCAGCGGCAATTCTTTCGGGAGCGGTGATGTCGTGGCGTTGGTTGGGGTATATTCATAAGTCTACGACAGTACATCTAGTACTGGCTCTCTCTGTGTTTAGTCTGCCGACTCTCGTTCTGGCGTTTGCAGGAGACAGCGTTATGGAAATATTATTCCTAATAGAGCATTCATTGATGGTTGTCGTGGGATTGGTGCTTAACAAGCGACTAGTTACGACATGGGGTGCGGTATGTGTGACATTAGCTTTGATATATCTATTGTCGGGATACACTTATGTATTAGCTATTTTGGCTGGTATATCTATCATTGTAGCGGTGATAATTGTGGTGGCGAGAGCCCAAAGGAACAAAAGGCAAGATATTGCAAAAAGATAGTTTTTATGCCATAATATTGACGTATGAAAGAAAAAACTATTATTGGGTCGACTGAGTTTGTGGACTTCGGCAAGCGAGCGCAAAAAGTCCCAGCTAAAATTGATACGGGCGCCGATTCCAGTGCAATTTGGGCGAGCAATATTCGCATTGATAAAGATGGAGTGTTGAAATTTTCTCTATTTGGTGAAGGCTCACCGTATTATAATGGTAAGGTATTTAAGAGAACTGATTTTTCGGTGGCTAGCGTACGCTCTGCAATGGGTCAAAATCAGATTCGTTATCGAACGCACTTTTGGGTGAAGATTGGTGGGCGAAAAATTAAAATGCTGATGAATTTGTCTGATCGATCAAAGAATGAATTTCCGGTGTTAATTGGAAGACGGTCGATTTCTGGAAAATTCCTAGTGGACGTATCAAGAAAAAATGTTCGCAGGAAAAAACCGTCCGTAACTGCTAGTCTTAATGAAGAAGTAAAATTGAATCCATACGAATTTTATAAAAAATATCATCAGAAAGGTGAAGAAAAGTAATGCGAATTGCAATCTTATCTAACGGCAACATTAATTATTCGACGCTTCGCCTGAAAGAAGAGGCTGAAAAACGCGGTCACCAAGTTAAGGTTATTAAATATAAAAACTGTTACGTTTCAATTGACGAAAAGCATCCGACGGTTATTTATAAGGGTAAAGAGATGGATGAATTTGATGTGGTGATTCCGCGAATTGCGAGCCATATGACAAAGTATGGAACGGCGGTTTTGCGTCAATTGGAGATGATGCATCCGAAGGCGTTTTTTATGAATCGCTCGATTGCGATTACTAGGGCACGGGATAAATTGCGCTCAACGCAGTTATTAGTTAAAGCTGGAGTGTCAATTCCGAAGACGGTCTTTTCTCGAAACGCGACTGACATTGATTCGCTCATTGAAGAGATTGGTGGTATGCCGGCGATTATTAAGTTGGCGCGCGGCACGCACGGAAATGGCGTGGTTCTGGCGGAAACTAAAAAGGCTGCCAAGTCGGTTCTGCAGGCGTTTTATTTGACTAACTCGGACGGTACAAACGTGCTGCTTCAGGAATTTATTAGAGAGTCGGCTGGTGTCGATATTCGTGCGTTTGTGGTTGGTAGTCAAGTGGTGGCTAGTATGAAGCGTCAGAGTTTGGACGATGATTTTCGTAGCAATTTACACAAGGGCGGCGAAGGAACCAGTATAAAATTGACAGATTCTGAACGTAAAATGTGCGTGAAAGCCGCTAAGGCAATGGGACTGACAGTTGCTGGAGTCGACTTCATGAGATCAAGTCGTGGTGCTTTGGTGCTGGAAGTTAATGCTAGTCCAGGATTTGGAATTGAGAAAATTACTCGCCGAAATGTGGCCGGAAAGATAATTGAATACATCGATCGAAACGCCAAGCGTGGCAATAAAAAAGATAAAATCGGTGCTTAAGCATAAACTTGTTATAATAGGTTTATGGACGAGCATCGTCACTCGACAGTAACTCAGACTGTTATTAAATGGATATTTATCTGCGGCATGCTGATGGTTATTGGTGGGGCAATTTTTTATGCTTTTCGAACAGTTTCGCCAAAAACGGAAATAATTTACCTGAATAAGACGATGCTTCGGGCGGAAATTGCTAATGACGAAGAATCGCAGCGGAAAGGTCTGTCCGGAAGATTGGGGATTGATGAAAATTATGCCATGCTGTTTGTTTTTGATCACAATGATCGTCATAAAATGTGGATGAAAGATATGAAGTTCTCGGTTGATATGGTTTGGATTAATGATAAAAAGCGCGTTGTCTATGTAAAACATAACGTCAAGCCAGACGCTGAGCCGCATGAAAAATATGCGCCACCAGTTCCGGCAAAGTACGTGTTGGAAGTGAAGGCGGGAGTTGCTAAGCGTGCGAGCGCTACGGTTGGGTCACAGGTAAAATTTGATTTGGAGGAGGATAAATGAGCGTGATAATTCTATTTGGAGCAATTTTAGTAACGGTTTTTGCGGTTGCATTTGTTTCATCTCGAAGATTCGGTCCATTGGCGTTGTCGTTGGCGACGGGATTTTTACTATCAGAATGGTGGGGCAGCTGGCTGACGGGAGTGTTGGACGGCTTGAAATTGGAAACTGGTTTATTGCCAAATGGTGTAATTTCGGGATTAGTTTTAACGTTGGTTCCGTTAATTATGCTTCTTTTAAGCGGTCCGAGATATCAGAAAAAACATGAGAGAAGTGTCTCGGCGGTGGGAATCGCGTTTTTGACAGCAGCGCTATTGGTGGTTCCTCTGGGGAAATATATATCACTAGACGGACAGGCGCTGGAGCTGTATAAGATTTTCGCGAATAATTGGCGGTATGTCGCTACGGCAGGTTTGGTGTTTGGCTTGATTGACATTTTTTCACTACATACTGGCGGACATAAACTCGCTAAGCATTGACCTTTATGCTGGTTTGTGCTAGGATGAAGAAAGCGGATATTCCGAATGGGTCCATAGCTCAGCTGGTTAGAGCACCTGCCTTTTAAGCAGGGTGTCCCGGGTTCAAGCCCCGGTGGACCCTCCAAATTTGATGAAATTGACTCCCTTGGTGGAGTCTTTTTTGTAGCTCCAAATGTAGATATACTTTAAGTATGAATAGATGGCTATTTGAGAAGTTGCATATTTCTTGGTTGGTGGCGGCGTGGTGTCTCGGTCTGACAATTGGCGTAATTTCCATCCATTACATACCGCGGTCGTTTGCGACGAACCCATTATTTTTATTGGTCGGACTGGCTATTTTCGTAATCGTGGCAAGTAGGCGCTGGCGATTTTTTGTGATTTTAGTAATTATTTCTGGAGTTTTGATTGGTCTTTGGCGCGGTGAAATCGGCAGAAAAGGCGTGGAGGTTTATGATTCGTTAATCGGAAAGGTCGTAATTGTCCAAGGTCAAGTTTTGGAAGATCCTGATCTTGATAAAAATAGCCAAACGGTTCTTAGATTGGGCAATCTGCAGATGAATAATGAAAAATTGCCGGGACAAATTTGGATGACGACGCCAGATAAAAACTCAATTAAGCGTAGTGATATCGTGAAGGTTAAGGGCAAAATGACGGCGGGATTTGGGGCTTTTTCGGCAAGTGTATATCGGGCAAAAATTATTAGCGCCGAAAGACCTGTTCCGGGTGATGTGGCGGTGGGGGTTCGTGATTGGTTTGCGGGGCGGGTCCGTGAGCATGTTCCGGAATCAGAGTCCGCGTTGGGATTGGGATTTTTATTGGGCTTAAGGCGTGCTATGCCGACTGAATTAAGTGACAATTTGAAAATTGCCGGATTGACACATATCGTGGTGGCGAGCGGCTATAATTTAACAATTTTAGTTCGTTTAGCGCGACGATTATTCGCCAAGCGATCAAAATATTTAGCGATGCTCAGCGCGGCTGTTATGATAATTGGTTTTATGGCGGTGACTGGATTAAGTCCCAGTATGTCGAGAGCTGGTTTGGTGGCGGGACTGAGTCTGGCGGCGTGGTATTATGGTCGGACAATTCATCCGCTAGTCCTGCTTCCCGTGTCGGCAGCAATCACGCTATTGATAAATCCGCAATTTGGTTGGGGCGATTTGGGCTGGCAATTAAGCTTTGCTTCGTTTGCGGGAGTAATTATGTTGGCGCCGCTTTTGCATTCTTACTTTTTTGGCAATAAAGAGCCGGGTGCGTTTCGACAAATTTTAATTGAAACTTTGTCGGCGCAAATTATGACATTGCCGCTACTTATGATGAGTTTTGGTGTTATTAGTAATGTGGCGTTAATCGCGAATATGCTGATTTTGCCGTTTGTGCCGCTAGCGATGCTGCTGACGTTTATGTCGGGTGTGATGGTTTTTGTGCCGATGATTGGCGTGTTGATTGCAATTCCGACGACGTGGTTACTTGGCTATATGATTCAAGTCACCAATTGGACGGCTGGATTTGAATGGGCTCAAATGGAAGTTAGTATCAATTTGTGGCAATGTGCGGTTTTATATGTGGCGCTAATTTTGGCAATGATTTGGATGAAAAAGCAAACTAAATTGGACCTCGCTAAGATAAATATTGTGGAGTAGTGTATAATAGTAACAGATTGAAATAGCAAATAACTTTAGGAGAAATTATGTCAGGACACAGTAAATGGGCTACAACTCACCGACAAAAAGCGATTGTTGACGCTAAGCGCGGCGCAATTTTTACGAAATTGGGTAATCAAATTGCTATTGCAGCACGTGGCGGCACAGATCCAGCGCTGAACTCAAGTTTGGCGATGGCAATTGAAAAAGCTAAGGCTGCGAATATGCCTAGCTCAAACATTCAGCGAGCAATTGACCGAGTGGCGGATAAGAGCGCGGCGGCTTTGGAGGAAATTGCTTACGAAGGCTATGGTCCTGGCGGCGTGGGCGTTATTATTGAAACGGCGACAGATAATCGTAATCGAACGTTGCCAGAGGTAAAAACTGCGTTGGTTAAAAATGGCGGGCGAATTGCTGATGCTGGTAGTGTGATGTTCCAATTCACGCGCAAAGGTGTCATCACTATCGAAGGTAGCGGGGAAGATTTGTTGCTGACAGTTTTGGATGCTGGCGCCGAAGATGCTGTCGAGGAAGATGGCGAGATTATCGTGTATACAGAGTTGAAAGATTTGGCGAGCGTGCGGAATAGATTGGTTGAGCAAGGCTTGAAGGTTAAAGATGCGGAACTGCGATATATTGCCAATACGCCGATAGAAATTGCCGACATGGAAACTGCGCAGAAATTGATGAAAATGATTGATGCGTTGGACGATTTGGATGACGTTGTGAATGTTCATACTAACGCGGATATCACAGCGGAATAAAATCATCGCTTTAAGGAATCGCTCCTTTTTCTGGGGCGATTTTTAATTTGACAAAAAGTACGCTAAACTAAAGATGATCAACCATAAGCAAGGAGCGAGCATGAAGTATTTGCGCAACACACTACTTATGATACTAGCCGTGGCACTAATGATGCCGTCGCCGTTGGTTTTGGCGGAAGGTGTTTCAAGTACTACTCAAGAGTCGAAAGTTGATGACGCTCAGACTGTTGATAATAGTCTTAAATCGGCTGAGGAAGCGAAAGATTCAGTTGTCGATAAGGAGCAGATCGATAGCAATTTACCCTCCCAATCAAGTGAAAAGCCCGAGACTCCAACGGAGAATTCATCTACGGATAGTCCGAGTGAAAATCCTGCCACCAATGAGTCTTCAAAATCCGAGCCAAACCCCGAATCTGAGCCGCCAAAAATAGATAATCCAGATGGAAAAACAGAAGAAAATGCTCCGATATTAATTTCAAAGATTAGTCAGGATAAAAAATATGTTGAGATATATAATCCGACAAATCAGAAT
>JANDWE010000110.1 GCA_024330325.1 Candidatus Nanosynbacter colneyensis
CTTAAATGGAATTGTAAGTACGGTTTCAATTGGCGTGGAACTAGCCAAAAGCTTCGCTTCAAAAAGTGGATTTTTCTCGAAATTTTTCTCAAAGAAGAAGGTAAAAAAGAGTGAAAAAGTCAGCCAAAGAACAGCCAAATAAGTTGGTAAAAAAAGTAGTTCGTGATAATGAAAACGACGCTCGTCGGGCGATTTTGGAGGATTTATTCTTTGATTTTCATAAATCTCGCCATCAAGTTTACTGGGTGAATTTTGTTCGCGGAATTTTCTTTGGTTTGGGAAGTGCTTTGGGTGCGACATTATTGATTGCGATATTGATTTGGATTTTGGGGCAATTTGCCGACATTTTCCCGCCGTTGGCTGATTTTATCAACCACTTAATTGAGACAATGCAACGTCGTCAATAGCGTGCTATAATTGTTATTAATGACTGAGGGGACAAGCGAACAATCATCGTCGGCGGCTTTGAAGCCGTCAGATTTCGTGCATCTTCATAATCACACTTTCCATTCGGTGCTGGACGGATTGACTAAGATTCATGACTTGGTCGATAAGGTTAAGGAGCTCGGGATGGAGGCTGCCGCCGTAACTGATCACGGCACGATGAGCGGTATCTTGGACTATTATAAAACTGCCAAAAAAGCAGGAATTAAGCCGATTATCGGAATTGAAACTTACGTGGCGACTCGTTCGCGATTTGACCGCGATCCGAGCAAGGACAAGCAGCGTTTTCACTTGACCGTGCTGGCGATGAACAACACGGGTTTTCACAATTTGATGAAGTTGTCGACGCGCGCCAATCTGGAGGGAATGTATTATAAGCCGCGAATTGACCATGATTTGCTGGAGGAATTGAATGAGGGATTGATTGTTCTGAGTGGTTGTGCGAGTGGTGAAATTGGCGTGGCGTTGAAAGAAGATGATTATGATCGCGCTCGTGATATTGCCAAATGGTATAAGTCAATTTTTGGCGATCGCTATTATTTGGAGCTGCAGGACCACGGACATCCGAAGTCGAACACGCACTGGGACGTGCAGGCGAAGATCAACGAGGGCTTGATTAAGCTTTCAAAAGAGCTTGATATTGAAATGGTGGTGACTTGTGATGGTCACTATTTGACGCACGAATATCAAGACGCGCACGAGATTCTGCTTTGCGTTGGGACGGGCTCGTATCTCAGTGATGAAAAGCGAATGAGCCTGAAGGATTTTGAGCTTCACTTGACAGATCCGCGCGATATTATTGATCACTGGGGTGAGGAATTTCCTGAAGTTATTCGTAACACGAAAAAAATAGCTGATCGCTGCGACGTTGAGATTGAGCTTGGGCGAATTCTTATTCCAAAATATCCATTACCAGACGGCGAGAACGAACACTCGTATCTGCTTAGATTGACATATCAAGGTTTGTTGCAGCGTTACAATGGAGCCTCGAAGGAGGAGGCTGAAAAGTTGGATCCTGACGAAATTATTCCGAAGCTGTCTGAGGAAGTTCGTGAGCGCGCTAAGATGGAGCTCGGCGTGATGGGGAATATGGGCTATGAAGGTTATTTCTTGATCGTCCAGGATTTTATCAACTGGGGAAAGTCGCAGGGAATTGTTTTTGGTCCGGGGCGTGGTAGTGCGGCTGGTTCGATTATTGCGTATGCGCTGAACATTACAGATCTTGATCCGCTGAAATATGGACTACTGTTTGAGCGATTCCTTAATCCTGATCGTATTTCTATGCCCGACATCGACGTCGATATTCAGGATACGCGTCGCGACGAAGTGATTGAATATTGTGCAAAAAAATACGGCGAGGACCACGTCAGTAATATTGCAACGTTCGGCAAGATGTTTGGTCGTATGGCAGTGCGTGATGTTGCCAGGGTTTTGGAGGTTCCGTACGCTGAGAGCGACCGCTTGGCGAAGTTAGTTCCGCCGCCAAACCAGGGGCGTCATATTCCGCTATCTGTAAGTATTAAAGAGGATGCGGATCTTCGGAATGAATATGAAAATAATCCGACCGCAAAGGAAGTTTTGGACTATGCAATTCAGTTGGAGGGGACGATTCGTAGTCACGGCGTTCATGCTTGTGGTGTGGTGATTGCGCCAGATACATTGGTCAATTATATCCCACTTGAAATGGCGCAAAAGGGCGTAGTGGCAACTCAGTTCCCGATGGGCGAGGTTGAAGAGCTGGGTCTATTGAAGATGGACTTTTTGGGGCTTTCGAACCTTACGATTATTAATAACGCCATGAGGATTATCCGAAAAGCTTACAAGAAAGAAATTAATCTTTCGGAG
>JANDWE010000112.1 GCA_024330325.1 Candidatus Nanosynbacter colneyensis
TAATTATGCAGCGGTAAGTGCAATTTCTATCGCATCTTTACTGGAAAATAATAAACACTTAAAACAGATTAATATTTTTTATCTTGGACATAAGCTTAAAAAAGGCAGTATTAATAAGTTTAACGAAATGGTTGGTAGTTATAAAAACGCTACAATTACCTTTGTCGACGTTTCTGGCTATCCTGATGAATTAAAGGAGATAGGCGTTAAGGCTTGGAAAGGGCTATATATAACTTGGTATAAAATGCTGGCATTTGCTAAGCTTGATATCAAGACGGATCGAATCTTATATATAAATCCGCATACGGTAATTAGTGGCGCTCTTGACGGTCTTTTGGAACTTGACTTTGAGGATAATATTTTGGCGTTATCATATGATGCAACTATGGTTAATGCTCATAAAAATGTAATCGGCTTAAAACCTACTGACGGATATTTTAACTGCGGAATTATGCTTGTTAATCATAAAAAATGGATAAAAGACAAAATTGATTCTAAGATGCGTGAACATTTACGACATAATCATTATGAGGTGGCTGACCAAGATCTATGTAATGTCTTTTTTAAGGATAAAATTAAACTAGTTAGCGTTGAATATAATTTTTCTACTGTCTTTTATGGTTATGATATCAAAAAATATATTAAAGCTAATGGTTTTACGCCAGAAAGTTTCTACAGTTATAGTGATATTATGGAGGCTTACTATACCCCAAAAATTATTCATTCTCAATTTGGTATAACAGGTCGACCATGGCAAACAGGAAACGATAACCCAGTCGGTTTATTATGGCACAAGTATTTGGGGATGACTCCATGGAAGAACGCTAAAATACCAGAAGCGAAAAAAGACATAAACTGGCTACTTTATAAATTATTGCCACAGGCAATAATTGTAAAACTGTATGCTTGGGCGGTTAAACGTAAGTTTGCTAAATAAAATACTTCTACCAAAATTTTGACAATAGGCCGTGAGCTCGTGACGTAATGCGAGTTTTTGCGGCAAATGAAGCTTTCTTCCAATTGATGTCCTTGAATTTATTGGCGAAATTGTTATATACTTCTTTTTCTTCGTTGAATCGGATTCCGTTTTTACTCTTTTCTTTACTGGATAATGAGTCTGCAAATCTACGATATTGAAACGTTTCTGTTGAATCGAAACATAGAGAAGCTCCGTCAATTATCATAGTTAGTTCGATAATGACATCTTGAAGAATTTTATATCTTGGATCGAATGAATATTTTTTAAGTGTGCTAGTTCTCCAGACAATAGACGGAAAATAGAGCCAATTGCCATGACAAAGTGACGTAGCGAGTTTTTCGCCAGACAGTATGCCAGATTTTTTAGGTTGCAGTATTCTTTTTGCTTTATCGACAAGCGGTAGATATACGTTACTTTTGTCGTCGATTATTTGTATGCCAGGCTGGTAAAAATCAGCTTCGTTGATATTCTTTAATGCGGTTTCGACGTAATTGGGTAATAGTTTATCGTCGCATCCCATAATTACACAAAAAGGAGCACTTGCATGTTTGATTGCATAATTAAAATTGTTAGTAATACCTATATTTTTACGATGTCTAATATATGTGATGCGTTTGTCGTTAATTTTACTGTAATAGTTTTTGGCAGTCTCATCTGGATAATGATCGTCAAGAATGGTTAGGCGCCATGCATCACTAGTTTGTTCTAATACCGAGTCAACCGCCTGTTTTAATAAAGAAAATTCTCCCCAATATGGAATTATTATATCTATTCTATTTTTCATTTGATAACCTTATGGACAATTCCTGATGTAAATCTCTTAATCTTCGTTCGTTTTGATCAATACGTTGACGCTGATTATTGATTATGTAAAATAATAAAATTATTGCTGTAGTTTGTAATATATCAAATACGCTTAATTCCGATGAGTCGAGCGGTGGGTGATTTATTGAAATATTATAAAGTGGAAACGATCCTAATAACACAACCATAATAATTAGCCAGATAATCAGTTGATGTTTGAAGCGTGTCGCGCTGACTCTACGGAGTTTAAATTGAGTGATTATATTAATGAG
>JANDWE010000092.1 GCA_024330325.1 Candidatus Nanosynbacter colneyensis
TTGAAGGAAGTTAACAAATTGCCACGAAATGTTCACGGCGCTTTGGTGAGCCGCATTAAAATTCTCTCCAATCTGAAAATCGACGAACGCCGCGTGCCACAGGACGGTCGATTTAAGATAAAAGTTTCAGGAAAACAATACGCGCTTCGTGTTTCGACATTGCCAATTGCTGATGGCGAAAAAGTGGTCATGCGTATCTTGGACGAATCGAACCAAGCCGTTAAACTGGATCAGCTTGGATATTGGGGTCTGTCGCTCGCAACCGTAAAAGACGCAATGGCCCAGCCGAACGGAATGATCCTGGTGACTGGACCAACTGGATCGGGAAAATCGACCAGCTTGTTCAGTATCCTGTCAGAACTCAATACTCCAGATGTCAATATTTCCACAATTGAAGACCCAGTAGAATATAAAATCCCAGGAGTCAATCAAACTCAGACCAACGCCAAAGCTGGAATGACTTTCGCCTCAGGACTAAGAGCACTACTTCGCCAAGACCCAAATATCATCATGGTTGGAGAAATTCGCGACGGTGAAACCGCAAACCTTGGTGTTCAGGCAGCGCTAACTGGACACTTGGTGTTCTCTACTCTGCACACAAATAACGCTGCGACATGTTTGCCGCGTTTGCTAGACATGGGAATTGAACCATTTTTGATCGCTTCAACCGTGAAGGCGGTGATCGGACAGCGACTAGTTAGACGCTTATGTATGAATTGCCGCCAAGAATATACTCCAAACGAAGAAGAAATAAAATATATTGCCGAGATGTTTAAGATAAATACGGAGTCAATTAAAAAAATTCACAGCCTCGAAGAGCAAGCTTTTGAGGATAAAATTGGTGGTGATACACCCATGGGATCAACGGATTCAACAATCGGACGCTTATGGAAGCCAAACCCAGAAGGTTGCGACGAGTGCGGACATAACGGATTCAAGGGGCGCGTTGGCATTTACGAGGTTCTTGGCATTTCCATCCCTATCCAAAAAATGATTACCGCCAACGCCACCAGCAACGATATTCAAGATCAAGCTATTTCTGAAGGTATGGTGACAATGCAGATGGATGGACTTATTAAATCACTGCGCGGAATCACCACCGTGGACGAAGTTTTGAGAGCAACAAGGGAGTAACATTATGCCAATTTTTGAATATTTGCTTGTCAATAAAAAGAAAGAGACCATCTCTTCAACGATTGAAGCAGCCGACAAACTGTCTGCCATTAACAATTTGAGGTCACGCGGACAATTGATAAAAATTGAAGAAAAAGGCGCAAAAAAAGAGCTTAGTTTTTCTTTCGGCAAGAAAAAGAAAGGTGCCAAGACTGAAGAATTGGTGATGTTTACTCGTCAATTAAGCGCCATGGTTTCAGCTGGCGTTCCCATTCTTCGTTCTCTTAACTCTATGGCAAAACACGCCGAAAGCGCCAATTTCCGAGACACGATCAACGCTGTTATTAAAGATATTGAAGGCGGCATGTCTTTTGCGGATGCCCTGAGTAAACATCCAGAAACCTTCAATGATATTTACGTGAACATGGTTGCTGCGGGTGAAACTGGAGGTATTTTGGATGATATCTTAAAACGTCTAGCCCTTCAGCAGGAAAAAAACTCATCCATGAAGAAAAAAATTAAAGGCGCCATGACGTACCCGATCGTACTTTTAATCATTACGATTATTGCCTTCTTTATCCTGATGATCTTCATTATTCCGGTTATCGGCAAAACCATTAAAGACATGGGCGGGCCTGATGCTAAACTACCAATGCTTACTGAGATTATGCTCGGAATTAGCGATTTTGTAGTGTCATTTTGGTATATAATCATTCCAATATTTGCCGGAAGCATTTGGCTATTGATTCGCTACATTAAAACCCCGAAAGGTCGCGTAAAATTTCACAATATCATCATCAAAGTTCCAGCTGTCGGACCAATTGTTAAGAAGGTAGCAATCGCTCGCTTTACTCGAACCTTTTCTGCTCTTATCGGCGCGGGCGTGGCTGTGCTCGAAGCGTTAGACGTAACTTCGCGCGCTGTCGGAAATGTCGCCTACGAAAAATCCCTAAAAGAAGCCACTAAGCGAGTCCAAAACGGTGAAGTCTTGTCAAAAATTATCGCCGAACGAGATGATTTATATCCGCCGATTGTTGCGCAAATGTTGTCTGTCGGTGAGGAAACTGGACAGACAGACAAGGTTCTGGTTAAGGTTGCCGACTTTTACGAGGAAGAAGTTGACACCGCGATTGACGGCGTTAGCTCTATTATTGAGCCAGTGATGATCGTTGCTATGGGTGTTGTTATTGCCCTGGTGGCGGTCAGCGTTATGGGTCCAATTACAAGTATGGCGGGTCAAGTTAAGGAATAATAGTTTTTCAAAAAAGCTTATGCTATAATACTGACATATAGGTGGGAAAATAATAACGTGTCGAGTATATTTTATAGAAAAAAACCAATTATCGGACTAGATATCAGCCGAACAAGCATAAAAGTAATGTCGATTGATAGAAATCGAATGCTGGTTCATGGATATGGATCGATTAACCTCGATTCTCAAAAAAGCGACGGAAATTCTGCAGACAACACTGAATATTTGGCGCAGAATATCAAAACGTTATTGAAGAAAAACGTCGTAGGACAAATTAATAGCAACCGCGTGGCGTTGGGCATACCAACTAACCGAACATTTTCGCGAACATTCAGCCTACCCGTGAAAGAAGAAAGCAATATTCGCAGTGCGGTAAATTTGGAAGCCGAACAATACATTCCAGCTCCATTAGATTCTCTTTATTTGGACTATCGAATCATCAATCGCACGAAAGATGAACTTAGTGTGCTAATGTGTGCCGCACCGAAGAAAATGATCGATAGTATGTTAGACGCCACAAAACAATGCGGCCTAGAAGTTGCAATAATTGAGCCAAACATCAGCGCAATCGCTAGACTTCTGAAACGCACGGAAGAAGGAATACTCCCTACTGTTATCGTCGACATAGGCACATCAACTACAGATATCGCCATCCTAGATTCTGACATACGTGTAACTGGCGGCTTAAATGTTGGCGGCTATTCACTCACTTTAAATTTAGCTAAAAAAATGAATGTACCGATTGAGACAGCTCATCAGTTTAAGGTATTAAACGGATTAAATCCCGGCCCAAGGCAAGCCAGAATCGCAGGAGCCTTGCGCCCAAGTTTGGAAAAAATGACCAACGAGGTTAAGCGTGTTATGCGATATTACACAGACCGCTTCCCTGATGAGAAAAAAATCGAGCAAGTTCTCATAGTTGGTGGCGGCGGTAATCTTCCAGGAATTGGTGATTTTTTCACAAACGAATTATTAATGCCAGCGCGCGTGGCAAGTCCA
This sequence comes from Candidatus Nanosynbacter colneyensis, assembly GCA_024330325.1. Taxonomy (GTDB): domain Bacteria; phylum Patescibacteriota; class Saccharimonadia; order Saccharimonadales; family Saccharimonadaceae; genus Nanosynbacter. Next base: position 3,365 of record JANDWE010000092.1, read on the forward strand.
TGGCAAATGCTCAATTTCGATGGACTAGAGCAGCCGGCAAAGCAACTTCGCTCCCAGCTGTCACCAGTTGCGGGACTAGCCTTAATCAAGCAGGAGGATATTTATGATTAACCTTCTCCCTCCTCAAGAAAAAAAGCAAATCAGCGCCGGACGAGTAAATGTCATCTTAAGACGATACTGCATCATATCATTGATATTTGCAGGTTTGCTATTCTTAACTATTGGCGGATTTTATCTATTCTTAGAAAATAGCCGCACCTCAGCTCAAGCTAACATCGACGAAGGAAATGCCAAACTTGCTCAATACCAATCAACACAAAAAGAAGTTAGCGAGTTTAAGAAAGACCTCGACTCAGCCAAGGTAATCATCAACAGTGAAGCTCATTACTCTACAATTATCCCGAAAATTGCACAATATATACCATCGGGTATGGTTTTGGACTCTCTGACACTAGACACTTCAGCGTTAGATAAACCATTGTCATTGACAGCTCTCGGAAAGAATAAGGACGACGCTATTCGAATAAAAACTAGCTTAGAAAAATCAGAGATATTTAGTGACGTTCACCTGGAGACCGTTGTTTATAGCGGCGGCAACCAATCATCGGACAAGCCTGCAGATTATCCAATTACTATAACAATTAGCGTTACACCAAAGCCAGAGGTCTTAAAACAATGAAAAAAGTTCTAAATGCCAGTATCGCGCGAATTGTCCTGTCGTTATTATTGCTCATAATATTGTCAGCAATGGTAGGACTAGTTATTTTCGCCTATTCATTCCTAAGCAAAACATCAGAAGAAGTCGGAAAAATGCAGACCGAAGCAACTGCAGTTGACGCAAAAATACAAAGTTTACTAGCATCAAAATCTCAGCTCGATCGCAATTCCGACACAGTTAAAAAAGCAAAGAATATCGTCTCGGAATCGAAACTTTATCAATATCAAAATCAGATTATCCAAGATCTAAATGCCTATGCCGACCGCGCTGGCATTCCGATTAAATCTTTCTCTTTCCAAAACGAACCAACAACCTCTACTAAAACAGCGACATCTAGCAAGCAAACATCCACCAGCCCCGCTGGAGTGAAGAGTACTTTTGTATCAATTCAACTGGGAGATCATATAGATTACACGAAATTCCTACATTTCCTTAGTCTCATTGAAAAAAATGTCACTCGAATGCAGCTTTCAGGCGTGTCAATCTCCAGAGGCGCAAATAATCATGAAATATCAATCCAATCACTTGAAGTAAAGGTTTATACACGATGAGTCCATCAATATCAGAACAGCTCGAGCCAATTGTAAAATCACTGTCCAAATTCCTGTGGCGATTTCATGTGATAATATATAGCGTTGTCGTAATCGGAGGCGTAGCAATCGCGATATTTCTTTTGAGCGGACTTTTAGCAGTTCCTACCGAAGAACCACAAACCGCATCAATAAGCTTCGATAAAAAAACCATGCAAATTATTAAAAACTTCCGACCGTCAACTTCAGCGAACGACTCATTTAGTCTGCCGGCTGGTCGCTCCAATCCGTTTGCCGAATAGAACGTAACCGTTTATAATATAGTTATGCTTATATCCGCAGATCGCTTCCTTGATATCCCCGTCATGAGTCTTCAGACAGGTTCCGAGCTAGCGCGAACATCGCGGGAAATTATCAATCCGAAGAATCTATCTATAATCGCATATGAGCTCGAGGGGCGACTTTTGGACCAACACCCTAGCCTACTTCGCATTGACGACGTCAGAGAGATTGGACCGCTCGGTATGATTATCGATTCAACCGATGAGATCATTGGCATTGATGACGTGATTGCTATAAAAGAAATTTATGACATCAATTTTACATTAAAAGACAAGTTGGTTATTGATGAAAAAAATAAGAAAATCGGAAAAGTTATCGGATATACGTTGGCGGCTGGGAATTTTATTATACAACAACTCCGAATTCGGCGACCGTTCTTGAAAAGTTTTGGCGACACAGAATTGCTTATTCATCGTTCTCAGATTGTAAAAGTAACCGACGATAAAATTGTTGTAAAATCAGCAACCAACTCGCACATAGCCGAAAAAACACCTATTCCGCAGATAAATTCATACGAAAATCCATTTCGCAAGCAGCCTCGTCCACAACCAGAATCTACAAAAGTCGATTAATCATTTGGGTTTTCAAGAGCCTTCTTAATG
>JANDWE010000130.1 GCA_024330325.1 Candidatus Nanosynbacter colneyensis
CGCCACTACAGATTCGGCAACAATTTCACCCACGCCATCAACTTTCCGCAAATCATCAATCGTCGCTTTCGCCAAATTTTCCATACTCTCAAAATGATTCGTCAAATCAATCGCCGTTTGCGCGCCAATATGACGGATTCCCAGACCGTATAAAAATCGCTCTAACTCTGGACTTTTTTTATCAGCAATTGCAGAGATTAACTTTTGCGCAGAAATATCAGCAAACCGATCCAACTTCAACAAATCGTCTTTAGTAAGCGTAAAAATATCCGCCAAATCGCCGACCAAACCATTGTCAATCAAAACTTCCACGTTCTTTTCACCAAGCGTATCAATATCAAGCGCGCCCTTAGACGCGAAATGCGCCAGAGCTCGCTTCAAAATCAGCGGACCGTTAGAGCCCTTAACTCGGTAAACAGCTTCACCTTCCGGTCGCACAAATTCCAACTCCGGATATTGCCGTTTTAGCTCTGCTTTATAATCAATTGGCTCAGAATCTGCAGGTCGCAGCTCCTTCAAAACATTCTCAACTTGCGGAATAATATCGCCCGCCTTAAAAATCACCACAGTGTCGCCTCGTCGGATATCCAAACGTTCAATTTCATCGGCGTTATGCAAACTGGCATGCTGCACCGTAGTTCCCGCCACCACTACTGGATCAAACACAGCCACTGGAGTCGCCGCACCGGTTCGCCCAATAGAAATGACTATATCTCGAACGATCGTTGTAGCTTCTTCGGCCGCGTACTTATAAGCCACCGCCCCACGCGGATTTTTGCCCACCATCCCGAGATTGTCGTATATCTCTCGATCGTTAATCTTAATAACCAGCCCGTCCGTATTAAACGGCAAGTCATGGCGCTTGTCGCTCCATTCATCAACAAATTTCATCACGTCGGACAAATTGTCAAAAACACTAGCCTGCTGATTGCGAGAAATTCCCAGCGCCGTCAAGGCCTCGTAAGCAAAACTATTCGTCGGAACTTCCGAACTATCATCGCGAATCACATCATATCCGCGAAAATGCAACGGACGCGCCGCCACCAGCGCAGGATCTAATTGACGAATCGTCCCCGCAGCCAAATTGCGCGGATTAGCAAATGTAGGCAACCCTAGAGATTTCTGCTTTTTATTAAGCTCCTCAAAATCCCGTTTCAACATAACAATTTCGCCACGAATCTCTGTCCGACCGCGCAAAAAATTTTCAAAACCCGCCGCTTCACGCAGACGAAGCGGTACGTTTTTAATAGTCCGAACATTATTCGTTACATCTTCGCCAACAAAACTATCGCCACGCGTCACAGCTTGCGACAATACACCATCGACATAAATCAACGCGCACGCCAAGCCGTCCATTTTTATATCCGTAAAAAATTCATGTCGCTGACCCGGTATCAATTTATCAGTTCGCTCAATCCACGCTTCAACTTCACTTTTATCAAAAACGTCATTCAAACTGACCATTCGGCGCGCGTGCTCCACTTTTTGAAAACCGTCGAGCAGCTTATTTCCAACTCGCTGCGTAGGACTATCAATAGTAATCAACTCCGGATGATCCGATTCAATTTTCTTCAACTCACCCATAAGACTGTCATAAACCGCATCGCTCACACTCGGCTTATCTAAGGTGTAGTATTCGTAGCTATAACGATTTAACAGGTCTTTAATTTCGTCAATTCTTGGTTTTTTTGGTGTCACTTTCAACCACCTTTCTGTAGAACAAATAGACATACACAGAAATCATAATTATCGTTACGTAAAGTAAAATCAAGCCGGTTGTCGGGACAATTGGTAGCCAATCAATACCACTAATCCACCCCTTCAGTGCGCCGTCAAGCAGAATCACCGGAATCAGAACGACCGCCCACAAAAGCACGGACAGAACAACAGCCCACGCAAATCTCAGTAAAATTCGTAATCTTCTCCCCGTCACAATATCACCCGACAAACGCAGCGCGTGAAACGGATACATTCCTGGCAGTGTTATAATAATCATCGCAAAAACCGTAGAAGTCGCCCAATAGATAGACATTGCTACTATCAAAATCGCCGCACCGCCAGCCGCCATCAGAATCGGCGTTTGGTTTAACACTCCCGAAGCATTAAGCGCGCTATAAATAATCACCGCCACTGCCGCCGGCACCATTTGAATCAAGAAAACCCCGATGACAATTATTAGCGCAATTATGGGCGACCCAGAACTATACAAACCGTCGCGCATTTTCGGTTTTTTACCAATTAAAATAGCTCGCGTTAGCCAAACGGATGATAGCCAAGTTAATAGCCCCAGAAAGATTCCCGCCGCTTGCTGTACATTTCCACCAGCCGTTCCACTACCAGAAATATAACTAACCGCAACGCCAGAAAATAGACTAATTGTCGTATAAATTCCGCCGAATCCATTCAACTCGGCCTGATTCATCACGTCTTTAAGTTGTTGGTATGTATCTTGCGACATGACACTAGCTAAGGCAAGCGTCAATATCGACATAACGATAATTAACGCCAAAAAAGTCTTCTTATTGCGCCACACCAGACGGCAAGCCTCACTAGTCAGCGACCAATATCCTGGAATTTTAAGATCTCGTTGGTAATCTCGTCGCTTCGTTAACCGAAAACTACGATGAGGTCGACGCGCCAAAAAATTACGCCGCTGCTGATTCAATTTACTAAAGTCACGTTTAATACCAGACCATGCACTTTTTTTATGATCAGCATTTGGCTTCTTAGAACTATTGACTACTCGTTTTTTGGAAGTTTTTGTTGCCATAATTACATCTTTGTTGCGTTATTTCTCAACCTTGCAATTCTATCTTCTAGCGGTGGATGAGTGCTAAATAGTTTTGAGAAAAATCCGGGCTTCAAAGGATTATTCATGAACAAATTGGCAGTGGAAGAACTTTGTTTTTGCATTGGTCTGCCGTATTGGCGCAATTTCTCCAGCGCGCTTGCTAACCCTTCAGTGTCTCGTGTCAATAGCACTCCCGAAGCATCCGCCAGATATTCACGCTGTCGACTAACCGCCAATTGAGTTATCGTTGCCAAAAGCGGTGCCAATATAACCACGATCAACCCGAGAGCATAGACAATAGGATTGACATCCCTATCACGGTCGTCACTATAAAACATCATTCTAAGTGCCAAATCTGCAAATAGACCAATCGCACTAACCAGACCAAAAGCAATCATACTCACACGAATATCGTAATTTCGTACGTGGCTCATTTCATGCGCCATAACCGCCTCCAGCTCACGCTTGTCCATAATATCCAAAAGCCCAGTAGTCGCGCCAACAATAGCGTGATTTGGGTCGCGACCAGTCGCAAAAGCATTTGGAGCTGGATCGTCGATAATATAAACTTTTGGCATCGGCATACCAGAAGCGATAGACAAATTTTCCACCACTCGCCAAAGTTCAGGAGCGTCATTTTTACTAATTTCCTGAGCGCCAGTCATCACCATAGCCAACTTTCCAGCTATAAAATATTGCAACCAAGCATACAATATCGCGCATATGAAAATGATGAGCGCTAGTGAATAGCTATCCGTCGCCGCTCCAATAAACAGACCGATAATTCCAATAATTATTACAAACACAGACATAATTAATATTGTGTTGCGTTTGTTTTGAGAAACTGCATTGTACATACGTTAATTATACCAAAAATCGCCCGCTAAAAATAGACGAGCGATTTTCATTTCAGGGTTCGATTAGAACTTTACTTCAACTGGATTTTCGACGCTTGCACGGTCCTCAACGTCGAAGAATTCCTTAGCTTGGAATCCAAACATTCCCGCGATAATGTTTGTTGGGAAAGTCTGAATCTTCGTGTTTAAGTCGCGAACGCCACCGTTGTAGAATCGGCGAGCTGCTTGGATTTTATCCTCAGTGTCAACCAATTCTTGTTGTAATTGCAAGAAGTTCTGGTTTGCTTTCAATTCTGGGTAAGCCTCAGATACGGCAAACAAGCTCTTCAAAGCGCCTTCCAAAGCATTTTCAGCCTTAGCGGTTTCAGCCACGCTACCAGCATTCATAATTGCTGAGCGAGCTTCTGCGACCTTCTCAAACACTTCTTTTTCGTGTGTAGCGTAGCCTTTTACTGAGTTGACCAAATTTGGAATCAAATCAGTTCGGCGCTTTAGCTGAACAGTAATGTCGCTCCATGCCTCTTCTACGCGGTTGCGTAGTACCACCAAACAGTTGTACGCACCGATTACAACTCCTATGAGTACTAATAAAACCACTACTACAACAATAAGTGTAATTACCAATGGACTCATTCCTTACCTTGTCCCTTTCCTATTCAATATTATTTTCTTTACAACTTTGGTGCGCAAGGCGGGAATCGAACCCGCACGACTTTTGGTCAAGGGATTTTAAGTCCCTCGCGTCTACCAATTCCGCCACTCGCGCTTACTTTATATACGATCCAGACGCCTACACGCCAGACTGCTTATATTATACTATATTCGCTAAGTAAAGTGTACAATTTCGCAAAATAAAAAATAGCCCAATACTCAGGACTATTTATCAAAAATTGGAGGCACGTACGAGAGTCGAACTCGTCTAAAAGGTTTTGCAGACCTCTGCGTAACCGCTCCGCCAACGCGCCACCACTTTTATTATATCAGATTTTACAAAACATATCACGAACAGATCGTCTAATAGTTGCAATATGTTTGGTGCGAGCGAGAAGACTTGAACTTCCACGAGCGCAATGCTCACTAGCCCCTCAAGCTAGCGCGTCTACCAATTCCGCCACGCCCGCATAACCACTTACCATTATACCCGATTACGGGGTTTTGTAAACGGACTTTTTCTCTGTCGCCCAATATTGAACATCGACATAGCGATCGACGGGATTGACGACTTCGGTGCTTGCGTCGAGAGCCTTAACATTCCGAATATGGATATAGTCAAACTTCGGCTGATACAAGGCAATCGCTGGGGCGTCCGCTTGCCAAATAGCAGTGAACTTCGCGTAACGATCAGCGCGTTGCTTTGCCGAGATTTTAGATCGACCACTTTCCAAAGCATCGTCCGCTATCGCGTTATTGTAATTGGAGAAATTCAAACCATTGTTGGTTGCTTGCGAAGAATGCCAATAGGCGTAAACATCAGGGTCGCCACCCAAGGAGAGCTCATAAACCAACACATCAAAATTGCGCGGCTGTAAAACTGTCTGAAGAATATTTTGAGTGGCGTCGCTCGGATCGACAACTTTAATATCCGATTCTATGTTCAGCTCGTCATACCAAACTTGAGCCAAATACCTGGCGACCTTTTCGTAATTGCTATTCTTCAAAACGACCACGTTGAGTTTTAACTTATCATTTCCTTTCTGGCGAACATTATTCACACTCTTCCAGCCCTCGGCGTCAAGTAGAGATTTCGCTTTCTTGACGTCATAACTAGACGAGTTCGAGCTCTTTCCCAGGAATTTATTAAGCGTTGGACCAGATAATTCTTCCGTAGACAATGACAAGGATTGACGTAGTTTGGACGTATCAACACTGAGCAACAAAGCTTGACGAACAGCTTTTGATCGCAAGAACTGACTGTTGTTATTAAACAGCGCGTAAACTCCGTTATTCAAAGAATGCGCTTCTGCGGCGTACATAGATTTTACCTCGGCGGATTGATCGTTATAAATCAATTCTGGAGTTCCTGTAATTTCTCGCGTACGCAAACTTTTCGCAATATCATCCTGCGTCGGATACGCATACAACTGGAATCGCTCTAGCTTAGGCGTGCTGCCATAATAATTGCTATTCGACTGCAAATATAGCACTTTTTTACTGCCATCACTAGTTACATTCTGCAGCAACCTAAAGGCGAATGGGCCGCTGGATATAGGCGACTTATTAAAATCATGTTCACGTAAATTCGACGGTTTAACATCTTTTAATATATGCTTAGGGATAATCGGGAATGTCAAAGCGTGGACAAACGGCGAATATGACGACGGCAAGATAAACTTCACCGAATCGTCAGACACTTTCTCGAATTTTATAGATTTCCAGCCAGATATCTCAGCTCCAACTTCTGGATTCGCCAATAGTTTCAATGTAAAAATTACATCGTCCACCGTTAAATCTTGCCCGTCTGACCACTTCAAGCCCTTCTTCAGCTTAACTGTATATTCAGTTTCTTTATCGTTCACACTGACGCTATCCGCCATGTCAGCCTTTATATTGCCCGTTGAGTCATATCGATACAAACTTGAAAATAGCAATTTCGCGGCGGATTTTTCAGCATTGGTTTTTGCGAAAATCGGATTTAAGTTTTCCAAAGGACCCAACACGCCCTCAGAATATGATCCGCCAGAAGTGTACGCCATTGTCGTGAAAGAATTGCGAGAAATATGCCACTGCACCGCACTGGCGCCAATCATCACCAATACTAGAATAATCCAGACAGAAACCCGACGTCGCACATTAGACAAACGGTCTAACCTGGATGTCACGAATTTATGCGCATGACGCAAGCTTCCCTTTTCAATCTTGCGCAGACGCTTATTGACATCTTTGCTGGAAACTTTTAGCCGCGCAAAACGATTCCATGACGAATTATCCGAGCTCAAATCTATTCTCCTATTTTTGCAATCCCGGCAAAATCATACTTGCCAAAATCGATAGCACAAAAATCACCGCAAAAACAATAGTTACGTCAAACAAGTTTTTATCAAATCCGCGACGAGTAGTGAATAATTCCCCAGACGAGCCAAATCCTGCACCCAAACTTGCGCCTCGTTGTTGCAACAAAATTGCGATAATCATCAGTACGGCAGATCCAAGCGTCACGTACGGTAAAATTGTATCAATTGACATATTACTCCTTTTCTTCCCGCTGCAAAACCAGCGCGCTACTTATAATATAGTTTACCAAACTCAATATAATCCCGGCAATAATTGAATGCGCAAAAGTCATAGAAATTCCTGGCGCCAAAGCTAATGAAATATAAACCATAAAGCCATTTACAATTAAGGTAAACAGTCCTAATGTCAATAGAATTGCTGGCAGGGCTAGAATTGTAACAATTGGCTTCAATACGCTATTCACTACCGAAAATATCAACCCCGCCACCATAAACGTCCACGCAGAAGTTGCGCCCGGAGTTTCATTTCCAAGCAGTCGCACCGCAACCCAAATACCTACCGAGTTAAGAATCAGCCGAATCAAAAACGTTGCAAATTGTCTTTTCATTAGTCTTATTATATATAATTTATGCTTTATTGTCGATTGAATGCCTGATTTTAAGATAAGTGCTTAATCAAATTCGCCTTTTTCGCGCCAACTTCCGCCTGCAATTCCGTATAATCCGCCTCGATAATTTTTTTCACACTACCGAACTTCCTTAACAATTTAGCACGTGTCTTTGGTCCAATCCCCGGAATTTCTTCCAGTTGGTTTTTCATCTGATTTTGACGCTTCAGTGTCGTATGATAGCTCACAGCAAATCGGTGCGACTCGTCACGAATCCGCTGGAAAAGTTTAACAATGTCCGTCGTCGCAATAGAACTTTTTGTAAAATCGTCCCGGCTGGAATCGTCATCAATAACAGAGCCTCGTAAGTTCTTTGAATGAGAGCCGGCGTTGCGTTGAGCGGGATGTAAATTCACTACATACACATCATTATCTTCGTGAATAGCGACATCCTGATGAATAGATTTTTGCAACTCTTCAATGCGCGTTACGTCAATTTGTGAGCCAGTTTTATGAATAATAATTTCCTCCTCACGTTTGGCGATGCTAATAATCGGCAATTTAATTC
>JANDWE010000115.1 GCA_024330325.1 Candidatus Nanosynbacter colneyensis
ATACAGCACGACTATTTGACCCTGAATAATGTCGTTATTGCTGCTGCGATTTTAATTGCCATGAGTTGGGCTTGGGGATCCATTGAATCAATGCAAAAAAACTACGAATTGCAACGCTCTATTGATAACAAACGCCAGCAAGTGGAAATAGAAAAATTGCAAGTCGCCTTGCTGGAATACGAATCGAAATATTATCAAAGCGAAGAGTATCAAGAATTGACTATTAGACAGCGCACAGGAAAAGGTTTACCAGGAGAAAAACAGCTCATCACCCAATCTTTCGAAAGTGCCACGCCTGCCCAAAAACTTGCGTCGAGCGCGAAGCGAACGGATAGCAACTTTCAGCAATGGATGAACTTTCTATTTGGAGGAAACAGTCATAAACACTAAGGTGTTGCAATTATTACGCTAAGCTGATATCATAATTATGTATCGCGGGGTAGAGCAGCCTGGTAGCTCGTTTGGCTCATAACCAAAAGGTCGTAGGTTCAAATCCTACCCCCGCCACCAAGAAAGGTTTTTCAGGCTCTGGAGAGCCTTTTTTGGTTGGTAGCACTCTGTAAAATACACCGATTTCACTGGTTCTAAACCTATGGTTTTTATAGTCATATATCAACCTCTGTGGGGAATAATATGCTTTGGAGCCTTGTCCTAGCGCCCGGCGAAGCCAGTACCCATTGTCTATCTACATCTCGCATAATCTCAAGAGCAACATCAATATCGGTCTCTCGTATTGCTTGCTGACGCTCTAGGCGCTGTAGCTCGTCGGCTATCATTGCCTTATCGTCATCATACGCGCATTTATTAGATCTGTTTTATCATACGACAATCCAAGCGCAAAAAGTAGCAGTACATAGCATGACTTACTTTGACAAAAGATGATTCTAGGTTTTATCACTCAAGGCGAGATAACTCTGCTTCAAGCTTACGAGATTCTTCGTCAAGGTGAGCCTGAGCAGAGTCTTTATCGTCATAGAATTCTGATTTTGTTTCAGCATAATTACCTAAGCCAAAGGTTTTATAATAGATAATTTGATATCGCTTATCATCTAGTTCCCACAGCTCAAGCGAAGTGTATAGGTCGTGCTTAATCACTCCACCTAGTCCTAACTCATGCCGTAAATACCACTCACTAATCAGCGTTCCTTTGGGGATATTTGAGTGGTGGTTAGTTCCTTCTTTGGCGACTTTACCATTCTCAATAAGCGCCGCTAGGAATATTCCTCTTTCGCCTGGGTTAATATCCTTGTAGCTAAACTCTTTTGTGGCTAGTAGTTGCTGAGCGGTTCCTAATGTTGTTTTGTTCATATAGTCATTCTCTTTCCTAATTTGTATTAAGTTACATCTTCCTCAAACCGTGTATACAGGACAGGGCAATCGTCCATTGCGGCTAGTTTATCTGCTAGTTCAATAATATCATTCCCTTGATAAACATCACGCCGCCATTCGTTCGGTATTGCATTAAGCCCATAGTATGCACCAGCTAATTGCCCATACACTGCCATGGTCGTATCAACGTCGCCACCTAGGCACATAACTGCCAACATTCCATCCTCAAATGTGTCATAATTCATAAAGCCCCATAAAGCTATCTGGAGGGTGTATACGACATAGCCTGGCTTGTTTTTGAGCTTATCCGTCTCGACTCTCTCTTTTAGCTTGTTCAGCAGCCGGTCGTAGTGTGCGCCGGTACTATACTTACTAACATCTATAATATCTGTTTTGTCTTTTAGATGGATAGCGTTATGTAGTATGGCAGCAAATACTTCAGCAGCAGCTTCAGCCTCATAAGAGTAATGCGTTTCTCTAGCAGAGACTTGAGCAAGTCGTATCACGTCACGAACATCTCGTTTGCCGTAGGCAGCTATCACGACTGGTGCGAGACGCATTACAACGCCGTTGCCAGCACCATCGCTCCGATTCATCGTTTTGTGAACAATAGCGTAACCGCTAGCGTACATATCCAGCATGATGAGCGTCTGCATGCCGATACCCTCGCCATAATCAAAATACGAGCGGTAGCCCTCTGATTGCCATTTGCAATACTTATCCATAACGTTCCAAGAATCATAGCCGCCACACTCTAGCAAGCTATCTGCTAAACATAATGCCATAGAAGTATCGTCTGTCCAGACACCACGAGGAAAGTGTGCTTCATCGTGCATATGACGTAATTCTTCTTTGCGAGCGACAATCTCATCACTTGTGTGACCGTGTTCAATAGGAGCACCGAGGGCGTCGCCAATAGCTAAGCCGAGTAACATACCCTGGAGCTGTGCTTGAGAGTTTTTCTTCATTATTTTGATTATATCGTCAATCTCCTAAATAAGCGACCTCAATTAGCTCTTTGTGGCAATCTTAGTCTAACCCAACCGCGACATTTAGTGCTGATTTATGAATTTATCAGGCTGGATAACGTAAAAAGTAGTCAAGAGGATAATTTATTGATATTAACACATTCTGTTACGATATACTTTAATGGTGGTTGGGTATCTTTATTGAAGGGGTGGTCGCCTCTATTAAGCGTCTCCAGCTCAGAATCTCGCTACAGATATGGTTCCAATGTAGATGCACTTGGGCCACCAAGAAAAATCCGTCTCAGGTGGCTTTTTCTTTAATATTTACTACTATCACTAGCATACCGCCCACCATGACTACCAACTCTTACATGTGAACACTCTTTACCCGGTTCTATATACCTACAACAATCGCCGCAGAAAAATCCTTGCACAGACTTTTTGCCAACTTCTCTAGGTGAAGACACTCTCTTGATAAGATTGCCAATCTCTTTTGGGTCATCCACGGGAAGGCCCATTTTTCGCCTTGCATCATCATAAGAACATCCCATAGTATCAACAATATAATCGAGCTCGACTTCCTGTTCATGAGTTAAATCATACTTCATATTAGCCTCAACTGACGGCCCTTCTTTTTGTGCCATAAGCAAATTATACCACAATATCCATAAATAATCAACCCCAACAAAAAACTCCCCTGCTATTTTGCAGAGGAGTTATGGCACCTGTTTGTTTGGTTCTACTATATCACCAAACACGCTTATGGTGCAAGCAAGGGACTATTTTTTCTTAGAAATCGTCAAAAAGCCGTTGCGTGGGTTTTCTTTCACAATACGATCTTCTGGCAGATCACATGGTGTACCCTTTTCATTCTTCTCAACCTTAGCGAAGAAGTAAATAGTTTGAGTCTTGCCGCCGCGCAAAGTTACGTCAGTCTTATGCAAGTAATATGTGATGCCCTTTGAGTTGGTATGTTTATAAGCCATTTGGTTATATACCTCCTATTAATGATATACCTATATAGATTACTATCTCTATATCACCCCTGTCAAGCTAAAAAAGCTTATTTCGTCGCCTAAGCATCAACTTTAACATCCCCAGAACAACTAACCTCATCACGATAATCATGGCAATGAATATCGTCACTAGCAAAGACCACCCCGCATAATCAGCTGACCATATCGGCGAGACAAAGGTGTGATAATACGGCTCGGTTGAAGGCGCTTCAAACTGCAAGTTAGTGGCTTTCGCGGCAGGATATTTCGCCCACTCCTCGTTAATACAATTGATATACCTTGGATCTGCCTGTGTCGTAAATCGGCCGTAACCGCCTTGCTGCGCCCTAGTATCACAGACAGCCCTAACTTTCGACACAGTATCATTGTTAGACTGATTTTTTATCTCCTCCTCGAACTCTTTCAGCTTCCGGTCATACATTTGTTTATACGTATGATCCAGTGCAATCTTCCCCGGATCAGCGTTCATATGCGTAGACACATAACGTTGTAAATCGTATAGTCGCTGCTGAAGATTGACCATATCTCCAGCCTTATCTGCATGCTCCACAGATTCTCGTCGCTCGACCATACCAACATTATTCAGCCTCAAAAAAGTTGCCGAAATAAAACCAGACATAATCAATAAAATAACCAACTGCCAAGTCTTAATCTGACTGAGTCGCTTAATTCTGAACTTGGTTTTTTTCTTATCTATAGCCATCCCACCACCTTCTCTATGGTTTTAGTATAGCAAATTATCCCAATGACGTGAATATTACTACCACTACGGTGGTATAATATTTGTATGCGAATTTATTTTTCAGGAATTGGCGGCGTTGGTATCGGACCGCTGAGTAGAATTGCTTTAGAGGCTGGGTATGACGTTTGCGGCTCCGACAGATCACCAAGTCTCATCACAAACGAATTAGAATCAGCCGGAATTCCTATTTCTTTTGACCAATCTGGCGCGTTTTTACAATCAGAACACGATAAATCACCATTTGACTGGTTTATTTACACCGCTGCTTTACCGGAAAATCACCCAGAACTAGTCTTGGCGCGAAAATTAGGCATAAAAACCAGCAAGCGCGACGAATTGCTGGCGCAAATAATCGCCGATAAAAACCTGAAACTTATCGCGGTCGCTGGCACCCACGGAAAAACCACAACAACGAGCATGCTAATCTGGACAATGGAGCAATCGCAAATTCCTGTCAGTTATTCTGTGGGTTCAACTTTAAGCTTTGGACCGAGCGGAACGTTTGATAAAAATAGCCAATTTTTCGTATACGAATGTGATGAATTTGACCGCAACTTTTTGCATTTTTCTCCAGAAATCAGCCTTATCACATCTGTTGATTACGACCATCCAGACACATATCCAACAAAAGAATCTTACTTAGACGCCTTCCGTGAATTCGGTGAAAAATCTAAAAAAGTTATCGCGTGGCAAGAAAATTCTGCCATATTTGATGAGAAAAATCTAACAATCTTGTACGATTCCAACAAAAACATCACTCTGCCCGGCGAGCATAACCGAAAGAACGCTACTTTGATGATCGAAGCTTTGAAGAATATCGGAGTGGACGCGGAGGAGTTAGAAATATACCAAGCAATAAACTCCTTCCCCGGCTCAGGACGACGTTTTGAAAAGCTCGCCGAAAATCTATACTCTGACTATGGACATCACCCAGTTGAAATTCAAGCAACACTACAGATGGCTAAGGAGTTGTCAAACGATGTAGTCCTGGTTTATCAGCCACACCAAAACGTTCGCCAACACGAGATAATTGGTCAATACACTGACAGTATTTTCCATGATGCCAATGAAATTTACTGGCTGCCAACTTACTTAACTAGGGAAAATCCAGATTTGCCAATTTTAACGCCGCAACAACTTGCTAAAAATATTGACAAAGAAAAAGTCCATTTTGCTGAATTAGACGACGGTTTATGGCAAGAAATAACCGCAGCAATGAACTCTGGAAAGCTCGTTCTGTGTATGGGCGCTGGCACAATCGACGGATGGATCCGCGAGCAATTAGCTAAAAATTAGCGATCATCGCCGCTGCCGTGAATATTCCCCCGACTCTGGCGACTGAGCAGTTTATCATTATTTCTGCGAGCCACTTCCTCTAAACTACAACCAAGCAAATGCGCTATAGAATTGACATACCAAAGCACGTCACCAAGCTCTTTTATTATTGCGTCGCGATC
The DNA here is from genome assembly GCA_024330325.1 of Candidatus Nanosynbacter colneyensis. Taxonomy (GTDB): domain Bacteria; phylum Patescibacteriota; class Saccharimonadia; order Saccharimonadales; family Saccharimonadaceae; genus Nanosynbacter. Next base: position 5,513 of record JANDWE010000115.1, read on the forward strand.
ATTATCTGAGATCTCACCATTTTTATCACGTAAAATTTTCTTAAACTTCTCCATGACTTCGCCAGATTCGCCACTTAATCCCAATATCTGCGCCATCAACCTCGCGTCAACATCACCATATTTATGAGAATCTTTATCTGTTAAAGTAGAAATTGCTTTCGTTGAATAATCGTTAAATTGCATAATATTCCTTTCGTTTATTAGCGCGTAACTCTTACGAAATTAATAGTTTTTCCTTCGCCAATCCACCTTTGTTCATAAG
>JANDWE010000059.1 GCA_024330325.1 Candidatus Nanosynbacter colneyensis
TGACAATACCAGCCTTCGTACGAACCTTTGTAAATGTAACCAGCCTCAACGAGTTTCTGCCAAATATATTGCACCGCAGCAACGTGATGCGCGTCAGTCGTTCGAATAAAATCTGTCACTGAAATATTCAGTTCAGCAATCATATTCTTAAAATTGACGTGCGTTTGGTCGACGTATTCTTGAGGTGTTTGATTTTGACTGGCAGCTTTGGCGGCAATTTTATTACCATGCTCATCTACACCAGCTTGAAAACGAACTTCACGCCCGTTCTGTCTGGAATAACGCGCCCACACGTCTGCCAATATATAATCCATAGCGTGCCCAATGTGCGGCAAGCCGTTTACGTAAGGAATAGCAGTGGTTATGTAAGCGTGTTTCTTAGTCATAGGTAAATTATAGCAAATTCAGCAGATCATGACTAATGATGAAAGATGCTAATTGACATGATATAATTATAATCACAATTTATTAGGAGGGGAGTTATGAACAAACTCATAAAAAACTTAACCGTAGCCGCAGCTATTAGCATTGCTATAATCGGCGTCTACACACCAGCAACAGCAAGCGCTAACGGAGGGAGTTGGCAGAGGGATTCAGTTGGATGGTGGTATAGAAATTCTGACGGTAGCTACCCTCAACTTCAATGGAAGCACATAGACGGCAAATGGTACTACTTTGACGGACGCGGATATATCACACATAGCAAGTGGGAGTGGATAAATGGCCACTGGTACTACTTTAATACCAGCGGACACATGACAGAAAACACCTGGAAGATGATTGGAGACAAGTGGTACTACTTCGACACTAAAGGTCATATGTTGCGTGAACAGTGGGTCGGCGACTACTACGTCGGTAAAAATGGCGATATGTTAAAGAATACCGTCACACCCGACAACTATGTAGTTGGAAGCGACGGAAAATGGGACAAGAGGTTTTCAAGAGAATTAGCAGAGAAGGCTAAAAGCCCATTGAATAACCTATATAAGATTGATAGATCCAAATATAGCATAGCCGGAAATCTTACCTTTGGAAGAAGAAATGAATACAATACAGCACTTCAGCTACTCGAGACAATTTACCCAGAATACAACGCTGTAGATAACGCAAAAAGAGCAATAAAAAACATAATAAACCAGAGAGACAATGATAATAATCCTTACGATTGGACATCCAAGGGCTTGTCAATACATGTTCTTACTGAGTGGCATGTTAACACTAATAGCCACAGTTACTACATGTTCTCACAAGAAGAAGTTAAAAAAGCATTTGATGAGCTGAGTAGCGAGATTGATTTCGCTAAATTCTTCCAAAGACAGGCCGTAAAAGCTCTAAAGAATATAGATTCCTACAAGCATACATCAAAAACACAGTATGAAAAAGACCTTACTGAGTCCGGCTTTACCAAGGAAGAAATTGACAATGCCTTTAATACAGTAAGGATTGATTTTGTACATAACGCCACCCTGATAGCCGCTAAAGACACTACAGAATGTAACAAATGTACAGTCTCAAAAGAAATTCTCGTACAATCCCTAGTGAATGGGTACAGCTTCACTAAAGAAGAGGCAGAGAAAGGCGTTACTCGGCTGAATTACGACTTCAAAATCAATATACGCAATTGGATGAATATACGTTCCTTAGGTGACGACAACGCACAGGCATGGGCTAAACTGTATTCAAAAAATCACATAATATATGACCTAACACACTTCGAAAAATTCGTAGAATCGGAAGTTCGGGAAGTGCTAGCAGAATACAACATCAACTATACCGAGCGGGCACGACTACGAGCTATAGATATTCTGAAAAATAGAAAATATAGTAGAAGCAACTTGGAAAAAACTCTTATCGATCAGTGGAAGTTCACCAAAGAAGAATCCACTAATGCCGTTAAGGATTTAAAGCACGAAAATCTGACTGATTAATTAACCTTTAATCACAAAAGCAACTCAGCCTTAAAATACCTGAGTTGCTTTTTATTACAAACAACTGTCGACGGTCAATATCGCATACACGCAACGACAACAAACCTACCGCCAATATCACCAGATGAATGTGAAAAATAATTTGGATTATCTGCAGTATCAATTGGTGAAATGAAAATATTATCAGCAGGAACGCCCGATTGGACGGCCAGCGAACAATTAAATCCTTGCATATCAAGATAAAATCCATCGGCCTTTTGGTGGCAGAAGTTTTGCCAATCATCATCACCTGCATAGTTAAAATAATCCATGCGATAGTTTTTTTGTGTTATACTTGGCGACATCCAAATTTGTAAATCTTTTGCCCGGCTACCGCGCTCGACAAAATACCGCACCGCCTGAGACATCAACTGCACCACCGTCGAATGCCGACCCAAATGCACCAGCATCAGCGCCCGACGCTTTGGATCATATATAACGGTGGCGATACAGTCCGCCACTGGTAAAAATAAACCGATGCCAGCCGCTTCGGTATATAGCGCATCAGCAAAAATCCCCTCGTTGTTATGTCGGGTCGTGTCAGCTTCAGTAACTTCGGCGATATTATCAAACGTTTGTCCTTGGTCGTATGAAATCACGTGATAGACAACGTCGTCATACTTAACACCAGTTTGATCACAAAACCGCCGCCGATTTTCCAGCACCTCAGCTACGTGGCGACCGCGAATACGATTGAGCATAGTGCCGTCATCTTTCGACGAGACCGCAACCAATATATCAGATGGAAAACACGTCGGCTGATCTGCCACAATCATCGCGCCCGCCATTCTTTGAGCAGCCGCCGCCAATCATCAATCGACAAATCTTCGGCACGGACATCAGGTGAAATATCAGCCTTTTTTAACAACTGTTCGGCGCTAGCTTTACTGACGCTCAGTCCACCGCTCAGACTAGAACGCAGTTTTTTACGCTTGGCCGAAAAACCAGCTTTGACGATGCGGAAAAAATCTCTCTGATCTTCTGGAGTAATTAACGGATTATTACGAGTCCTCAAAACCACAACCTGCGAGTCAACTTTTGGCGGTGGCGTAAAAAATTGCCTCGGAACTTCAATATCCAACTCCGCTTCAGCAAAAATCTGAACGCTCACAGATAGAATGCTCATATTTCCAGCCTCTGCCGCAATTCGCTCGGCAACTTCTTTTTGCACCAACAGCACCGCAATGCTCGGCTTATTTTCCGCAGTCATCAATTTTTCAACAATTTTGCTGGTGATGTAATATGGGACGTTAGATACGACTTTGTAATTTTTTGGCAATTGGTTCAGATCGAATTGCAATATATCTTGATTCACGACAGTTAATTTCTTACCCGGAAATTGCCCTGGTAATTTTCGTGCTAAATCTGCGTCAAATTCCACAGCAATCACCGAATTAGCCCGAGCCAATAAACGACTAGTCAAAGTACCTAGTCCTGGTCCAATTTCCAGTACAACATCATCACCCGTCAATTCGGCCGCTTCAGCAATATCTGCCAAAATCTCCGGATCCTTCAGCCAATGCTGTCCAAGCGATTTTTTTGGTCCACGAGAAGAGGTCATTTAACGCCCATCTCCATTCGTCCAGTCGGTTGCCAAGTCGAATCCGTGCGGATGTTTGGCTGCAAATCCACCGGTATCATAGACTTTTCCGGGACCCATGCTTGTCTCCACTACCGAACATCGCGGATAATTACCGTAATTAGCCGCCACCAAAATATAACCATCCTTATCAACCTTCGCGCCGTCCGCCCTCACTGTATAAGCACCGCCGCTACCGCAGGATTTTATCACAATATTCATCGGCAAATCATAATACGTCTCGCGGTGCGCCACACCCTTGGAGTCGGTAAATATCTGTGCGCCCTTGCTTTTCGTCAATGGATTTTTAGGCTTCGTGCCAATTATTTCAATCTGCTTCTTTGGCTGCTTTGTGATTTCGCTAGCAACTTCCTTACGACTAATCTCGCGCTCGTTCTCTACCTCAACCTGATAAGTCACCTTCCGCACACCTTTTTCCCCGAGCTGCTTAACACTCTTAAATCCAATCGGCTGAGAATCGTCCTTAATCTGCTCAATCTCAAAATTAACATCAACTTCTTCAGTTATCGTTCGCTGTTTTGATCGCTCAATCTTCATCACCAAACCAACACCGTTCACCAAAAGATCGTCAGAATTTGTAAAACGCGTCTTATCTTCGCGATACAAAGTCAGCCCAGCAGCCTTCGCAATCAAAGCCGGCGTCTGCTCGGCGGTAGTTACCTTTAGACGCTTATTTCCGTCGACAATTGTTATTGGGCGAGCGCGGAAAATATTAACCTGGTATTTTGCACCTGTCAATTCCATATCAATATTCGGCTCAACCGCGTCAATCTTTTCGTCAATCGTAACCTTAGCCGCACGCAAGGCCTGCCGAACGGTCAATGCGTTTGTGATAATCGTCTTTTCCTCGCCGCGATCATAAATACGAACCAAATGCTCACCAGAAGTCTTTCCGTCAGCAAACGAAATCATTGGAGTCGCAATCGCAACCAACACAGCCAATCCAATAATTTTTCCAAAAAATAAACCTTTTGCGCGCATAATAATTTGACAATTCACACAATGTGTTAGAAAAATTATATCAGATTTTGAAACTATTATCTATAGATGTCCTGAAGTCCCATTTTAACCTTACAGGTCGGCCACGGTTGCCATCCACGAGCCTTATAAGTTTGCCATGCCTTTTCGTCCTGCACGGCAGCTGGAGCATCAGAGGCCAGTTCGTATCCGCCATAATTTCCCCAAGTTCGTTTATCAAACTGGTATGCACCGTAATATCCATTTCCAGTATTCGATGTATAGCTACCCTCGCAGCTTCTTAGTCTAGCAAGTGCTTCAGAAAAACTACCAGAAAATGACGTAGAGCTTTTCGTTCCCACAATCTCAATCTGCTTCTTTGGCTCTTTTGTTACAACACTAGCGATTTCCTTACGGCTCACCTCCACGCCGTTCTTCATTTCGATTTCATAAGTAACGTTCTTCTTGCCGTTCTCGCCCGCCTGTTTTACTTCGCGATATCCCGAATCTCGATTCGCGTCTTGAACTTTTTCAACCTCAAATTTCACATCTTCTTCTGCGGTTATAGTTTGCTTGCCATTACGCCAAAGCTCAATTTTCATACCAGAAATAATTTTTGCCGAACGATCCACAGATAGCGTATCATCTTTCTTTGGGTCTATATTCTTCTCTTTCAATAGCTCGCCAACCGTCTTAGCATGTGTACGAATGACAGATTCTTTACCATAAAGCACAAAATTAACCATCGAGGCTCTGTCAATTTTCATCACCATGTTTGCGCCATCAACCGCCATATTATCGGAATTGGATAAAGTAGTTTTATCCTCTTCAAAAACTTCAATTCCAGCGGCCTTCGCAATTAAAGCCGGCGTCTGCTCGGCGGTAGTTATTTTCAGGCGTTTATTTCCATCAACAATTGTTATTGGGCGAGCACGGAAAATATTAATATTATACTTCTCCGCCACCATCTCCGAATCAAGACTCGGCTCGACTACGTCTTGGCGTTCATCAATAGAAAACTTAGCCAATTTCAAAGCCTCGCGAATCGTCCTCGCTTTTGTAACAATCGTCTTTTCTGCGCCCCTATCGTAAATCGTTACCAACTTTTCACCAGCCTTAGCTGCTGGCTTAGTAGCGTCAGCTAGTGCTTGATTGACAAAAAATAGACCGCCAACCAGCATCAATATCGCGCCAGAAACGAACGTAATTTTCTTAGAATAGTGTTTTGCTTGTAATCTTATACCCATAAGTTCACACCCACAACGCAGGTATTCTTATTATATCAAATTTTCTCCAAGCGCGCGAACTCGACGTTCAATTTCTTAATATTTCCATTGTCAAACTGAACCGTAACGCTCAGCCCTTCGCTATCAATAATTTCCCCCGAACCAAAACTTGGGCTGCGAACTCGATCGCCAACTTCCAGACCAATATCTTCTGAATAAAAATCAGGCTCTACGATCGGCTGAGCCGGCCTATCAACCCCACCAGCCATCAAGCCCATCTCATCCAAAAACCTCGATGGCATATTATAGCCAATCTGACCAAATTGTGTCCGAGAACTAGCACAACTAACGAATAATTCTTCCCTCGCCCGAGTTACACCAACGTAGCACAACCTGCGCTCCTCTTCGACGTCATCAGCGTTGCCGCTATCAAACACCCTTGCGTGCGGCAAAATCCCCTCTTCCAGTCCCGCCAAAAAAACCACCGGGAACTCCAAACCTTTAGCCGCATGAAGCGTCATGAGCGTTACTTGTTGATCGGCAGTTGTATCCGTCGAAGACATCAAAGCCATCTCTTCCAAAAACGTCGCCACGTCAACGTAAGCCTTCGCCTCCGACAAAAGCACGCCAATATTTTCCATTCGCTCTTCAGCTTGCGGCGTTCCGTCGTTTATAAAATCTTCATAGCCAGTACTTTTCATGATTTTTTCAATCAGTTCGGCTGGAGATCCGTCAATTTCCTGCTGCAAATCGTGCAATTTTTGACCAAACTCTAGCAACGGACGTTTTGCGCGCGCTGTCAAAGTATCCGCCTCCTCAACCGCCAGCAACCCGCTAATTATGTCTTTCCCTGACGTGTCATTCCAGTCCAAAAACTTAGAAATACTTACTGCTCCAACACCGCGTTTTGGCGTATTCACAATTCGTAAAAAACTAACTCGATCACTCGGCTGATATAACAATCGAAGATATGCCAATAAATCCTTAACGACCGCTCGATCCAAAAATCGCAGACCGCCGACGATTTTATACGGAATATAGCTCTGACGCAAGGCTCGCTCAATTGGGTAACTTTGCGCATTCGTTCGATACAACACCGCCACGTCGCCATATTGACGACCGTTCGCAATTTGCGCCTGAATTTCATTCGCAATCGCCAAAGCCTCCTCAGACTCATTGTATAATTGCCATAATTTTGGCTCAACACCGTCGCCATTCGCCGTCCATAAACTTTTATCAGTTCTATGAATATTATGACTAATCAGCGCATTTGCCATATTCAAAATCGCGCCAGTCGAACGATAATTTTGCTCCAGCTTAACCACCGTCGTGCCCGGAAAATCACGCTCAAAATTGAGAATGTTAGTATAATCAGCCCCGCGAAAACTATAAATCGACTGAGCGTCATCGCCAACCACACATAAATTGCGACGCGAATTGACCAACAGCTTAATTAGCGCATACTGCACCGCATTCGTGTCCTGATACTCGTCAATCAGAATATGCTCGAATTGCTGCTGCCATTTGTGACGGATGTCTGGCTTGCTTCTCAATAATTCCACGGTTTTTATCAATAAATCGTCAAAATCCAACGCCGAAGTATCTTTCAGAGCTTTTTCATAAGCAAAAAACAGCTCGGCTATTTTTTGCTCTCTTGGGCCGCGAGTCGAAGCGGAAAAATCCTCAGCATTTCGCATTTCATTTTTAGCGTTTGAAATGGCCGAAAGTACAGCTCGAGGTTTAATGTCTTTATCAGTCAAGCCGCGAGACTTCATAATTTGCTTCATCAAGCTTATTTGATCGTCGGTATCGTAAATTAAGAATCGCTTATTCAGACCAATATTTTCACCATCCATCCGCAACATTCGCACACAAATACTGTGAAAAGTTCCCATCCACGGCATAAATTGCCGATTTTCAGAATCTTCACCCAATATTTGCGCTAACCTCTGACGCATTTCCTTCGCGGCTTTATTAGTAAATGTAACCGCCAATATTCGACTAGGAAATATTTTCAACTCGCCAATCAAATAAGCGATTCTATGAGTTAGAGTTTTAGTCTTTCCAGATCCAGCTCCGGCCAAAATCAACAGTGGCCCATCAGCGTGCGTCACCGCTCGAGCCTGCTCGCTATTTAATCCGTCAGTAAATTTAGACATATATCTATTTTATCAGCAAAAAGTACGAAACAGCGCCGCCAGCCATACCAATTGCCAAAAATAGAACAATAAGCAACGCTATTAATAATCCAGATTTTTTCTTTTCTTTGTCAGCTGAAGGTTTGACCTCTGTAGATACAGCGGCAAACATCGGTGCCGGCTCAGAATCCATAGTTTCTTTTTCGGATAATTCGGAAGACTCGATCAAAGAACTGTCAATATCGGTAGATATTTTATCGTCTGAATCTTCAGGAACGCCAGCCTCCTCAATTGCTATAATTTCTGGACTCAAATCCATTGGCGAGTCGGGTGCATCGCCCAAAGAATTTTCACTCATGCTGTAATTAGATAAATTGGTATTATATTGATGTTCCAATTTTATATCCTCAGAATCAGCAGACATAGACGCATCTTCATCGCCATTCATCTCAGAATTAGTCATAGTTTGGTTAACAGAACCAAGCGGTCGCTTCTCCACTTCAACATTAGCAATAAACGGAGACTCCAGCGGCGTAGTCATCGGTGTAGCAGGAGCTTCGCTATTACTTACGGCTAATGATTGTGCTATCTTATCAGTCAACGACAATTCCTCAGCAGGCGTATCTTCAATCTCCGCAAAAGTAGATTCATTGTGCACGTCTTTAAGATCAGGGGTGCCACTAAGATTATCCGGTTGAGCAACTATATCAGACATTTCTTTCCTTACCGCAGAATGCCTATTATTTGTGCTAATCACGTCTACCAAATCAGGTGAAGGCTGAATTGTCGTACCAGTTCGAGATGGAGCGGGAGTAGCAGGTTTTTGGATAGTACCGACAGATGAAGGTCTAACAACATCCATGAAACGACCTGTCGAGCGTCTCGCGACTAACGGTGCAGCTTTAACTTCGCTAGCAGCCACACCAGGAGCTCTGTTAGCTATTGAGTCGTTAGTAACTTTCTCGCTCGTAGGACTATCGACCTCTTTAGGAGTCGTATTGTCGTTAGAAGAGTCTTTTTTTGGTTCAGGCTGAGAGATCGATGATAAAGGAGTAGAAGCAACAGACGAAGGCGTAAATGGAGTTACTGGAGGTGCAAAACTAGTACCAATAGAATTCTCTGGCACAGACTTTTCCTCTACGGGTGCAGACATAGAAGCCTCGCTATTATTTTCATTAGCCACCACTGGAGCTTCCTTTTCTCGCTGCTTATCCATAAGAGAGCTTACCGCTCTATCCAACTCATCAAAATCAATATCTGTCATATGCCCCCTATTTTTTAACCTTTATGTGCTTTCGAG
>JANDWE010000103.1 GCA_024330325.1 Candidatus Nanosynbacter colneyensis
ATTTAGCCCGGCCGACAATGATGCTCGTGACGCTGAGCCGAATACTAAGACGCATCAGATTGACTTTGGTCTGCCGGGGATGTTGCCAGTTTTGAACAAGCACGCTGTTGAGCTGGCGGTTCGCGCTGGAAAAGCTTTGAATTCGCCGATTGCGCACGTTAGCCGATTTGATCGAAAGCATTATTTTTATCCAGATTTACCAAAGGGCTATCAGACTTCGCAGATGTATAATCCGATTATTTTGGCTGGATATGTCGATGCGCCGCTGGAAGATGGTTCTTTGAAACGCGTGCGAATTGATCATGCTCACATGGAGGAAGATGCTGGTAAATTGACACATCACGACGGCTATTCGCTAGTCGATCTTAACCGCGCTGGCACGCCGTTGATTGAGATTGTTTCTGAGCCAGATATGCATTCGGCTGAGGAGGCTAAAGCTTACGTTTCGGAACTTCATAAATTGATGGTTTACGCGGGTGTGACTTATGGCAATTTGTACCACGGAAATATGCGATTTGACGTTAATATTTCGGTGGCAAAAAGGGGTGCGACAGAGCTTGGAAAGCGCGCAGAAATTAAGAATCTCAATTCCTTCCGCAGTGTTGAAAGGGCTGCTGAGTACGAGTTTAAGCGCCAAGTCGATATCTTGGAACGTGGCGAAGAAGTTGTTCAGGAAACCAGAGGCTGGAATGATGATAAGCAGATAACTATTTCTCAGAGGTCAAAGGAGGACGCTCAGGATTATCGCTATATGCCAGATCCAGATATTCCGCCGGTTGTGTTGACTGACGAGGTGATTACTGAAATTCAGTCCAAGGTGCCGATGCTTCCGGGCGAATATAGGGAAAAATGGAGCGTGCTGAACTTGGATAAATCTGTTATCAATTCGCTTTTGTCTAATCAGGATTATGCCCAGATTACATTGGAAGTTCAGGAAAAGTCGGGCGAGGCGTCCGCTAAGCGAGTCGCGCATTGGTTTGCGAGCGCATTGACGGCTTCTGACGAAAGTGACGCGCAAACGGATAATGAATCTACACGCGTGGCAGTTGACGATTTGATAGAATTGGCTGAAATGACAGAGAAGTCTGAAGTTTCCAGCACGAATGCGAAGGAACTATTCAATGAGCTTCTGGCTGGCGCGAAAAATCCGCGTAAGCTTGCCGAAGAGAAGAATTTGTTGCAGGTTTCTGATGAATCGGCGATTGCTGCAATTGTTGACGAAGTTCTGAACGATCCAGCTTCGGCGGCGTCAATTGCAGACATCAAGGCAGGAAAAGATAAGGCTATTGGCTATTTGGTCGGGCAAGTCATGAAGAAGTCTAAAGGTCAAGCCAACCCAAGCCTTGCTCAAAAACTGATTCGCGAAAGACTTTAGAATTGCTGAAAATAATAGGGAATAGGAGCTGAAATATGAAAAAACCAACTAAAGCTATCATCGCTGCTGCCGGTTTTGGTACGCGATTTTTGCCACAAACCAAAGC
>JANDWE010000129.1 GCA_024330325.1 Candidatus Nanosynbacter colneyensis
ATGTTTCACAAATCGTTCAATCTAGGCTTCAAGAAAATAATATTGATTTTATTACTAAAGAACAACTTGAAAACACCGAAGATGAGTTCGACATTATCTACATGTCGAGTGTATTTCACGAGTTGATGAACTATCTATCCCGACCTGAGCGCACTAAAACGCTCGCAATGCTGGATAGAGCACTCAAGCCCGACGGCACCATTATCATCCGCGATTGGGGTCCCGGCGAGACGTCGAGCCTAGTCACGTCTATCAAAGTAGCATCCGAAGATGTCAACGATGAAGTTTACACATGGATCGAAGCGCTTGTTAAAAATTCAGTAATTAGCATGCCTACTATCGTTTGCGACGACAATGATAATCCTATCGTTCCGTACATCTACAAGGCAAATAACCAAACTATTTACGAAATCATGTTTCACGCGGTTTGGGGGCTAGATTCACTTGAACGCGAATCAAAAGAATCGTACGTTATCGTGGACAACCTTATTCACAAATGGATTTGCGCGCCACACGGTTACAAAATAACACAGTCACAGAATGAATTCGATGAAACCTATTTGCCACATTTACAAAAATACTTCAAAATCGATAGTATTCCATGGCCAACAAAGGTTATTTACGAACTAAAAAAGAGATCGCAATAACGCACCAACAAACTTTATAGCACAACTACCATAATGAGTTACAACGATAAGCACTACAAACTAACCATCAAATCAGCAATTTTAGGAATCGGCAGAATGCTTGGTTTACCGAAATATTTCCTAATAACAATTGTCGCGACCGTCGCCTTCGCCGTGGTAATTTATTTCGCAATCAACGCCAATTTTTACGGACCGCTGATGATGTCGCGTCTGCCGATTCTCGATAAAATCTCGCTGCTCGGTTCGATGATTATAGATATCTTCAAACAAAGTTTCACTTCACCAAATGGCGCGCTGCTTATGATAGTATCAATTCTTCAAGGTGTATCGATCGCCGCTATAATTTTTACATCAAAGAATAATCGCGACAATGAAAAAACTGTATCTCGACAAGTCGGATTAAGCGGAATCGCATCAATTGCCGCAACAATTGGACTCGGCTGCGTCCCCTGCGGAACATCACTAATTTTACCAATTGTAACCCTATTTTTCTCAGGAGCTGCCGCCGCCACCGCCGCAAATATCGCCAGTACAATAGTCCTTTTGTTGGCTTTACTGCTCAGTTTATTCTCGCTATATAAATCAGGTCAAATTATTTTTATGTACACAGAATTATCTAAACAGGAGAAAATATGAATCGACAAAAATCATCAGGCATAGCACTTATTTGGGTTCTTTCGGGAATTGTAATCGTGGGAATTGTAGCTTTGTTTATCTATGGAATTGTCAATCGCCCGCCGAATCGTCACATTGGCGATAATAAACCGTGGAATGAAAAAATGTCACAAGGATCCGCTGACGCGAAAAACGTATTCATTGATTATACTGACTATTTTTGTTCATTTTGCTCCGAGGTCGAAGCCGCAACCAGCACAGAATTCTTCAAAAATGACTATATTAAATCCGGAAAAGTTCGTTATGAGCATCGCGTAGTAACACTATTAAAAGAGATGACCAACAATACCGAAACTGGTGCTCACGCTGCGTTTTGTGCTGCTGATCAAGATAAATATTGGCAGTACACTCACGACATCGTCCCGCGAATTAAAAGCGATTATTTTGATAAAGGAATCGGCGTAAAAAACGTTGCTGTGCCAAAAAAAATCCCTGCTCTTCCACTGGAATATTTCCTAACTTCCGCCAAAAACGTCGACATGAATGAATCGCAATTTTCCGATTGTATGACTAAAAAACCGCACCAAAAAGAGATTGATAGCAACACACAAAAAGCTCTGTCACTTGGCGTGAATGGATTGCCATATATGGTTATTAACGACTATCAAACCAGCGGATTCGTCGGCGGCGAAAACGGATTAAGAAGCATTCTTAAGGCTGGCGACGTTAAATAATTGTCACTATTTCAGTTGACTCATAAATCCACGCAGTTGAGATAAAGTCCGCTCTATTCTTTCATTAGTCCAATATTTATCTGGCGTGATATTATCGTCGCCAGTTGATTCCTCTTTGTAGCGGCCAATAATCTTGCCGTTCTTGACAATCGATACATCAGGCACAAATATTCGAGGATTGCCATTTTTATCTTTTTCCAAATACGGTTCTAATTTCTTGACCAATTTTTGGTAAACTTCATTGTTGCTAGCGCGAGCATCGCGAATATTCAAATAGTATATTTTATCAACACCTTCAGCCCGAGCTGCCCGATCAACGTGTTCGTTCAAATGCTGGCACCACGGACATTGCGGAAAGCCCAAAAAAATCACACCGCTGCCGTTATCAAAGATATCAAGGATTTCTTTATCGCTGGCATAAACGAAGCGATTATTCGCCGCCACTCGCGGATATTCTGACTTGAATTTGGAGGCGTCGGACACGTTAGTAGACGGAGTCTTTGGCTGCTCGGCAGAATGCTGGCGGTTATACCACAGCCCAGCCACAGCGCCACACAAGATGATTATGACGGAAATAATCGCAATAAGTTTTTTATTCATACCAAACCTCTTTTTCATAACGTCGTATCCCACTTCCGCGCGCGAATATGACTCATCACTAGCTCTTGCGCTTCTTCAAATGTCATAATTCCCCCTTCTGGCATAGCTTCATACTATAGCTAGTCTAATTATAATACAGCGTTAGCATCATGGAAAACGGTAAAAATCGCACAAAATAGAAAGGCGTTTTTCCAAAACATAAAAGCTGTTTTCGAAAACAGAAAGAATGTTTTAAGCGGCAGATCACTAGACGGGCTTCTACTTGACTAGTCGCAATCGCTCAATCAACCAATCCCGCGGCAAAATCGACAAGAACCAGCCAGCTCGCGGCCCGGAATCTTTGCCAATGAGCACGCGGTAGATGGTGGTGAAGAGCTCCCGCGGCGGCAGCAAACCGCTTTCCTTGTAGGCGTAAATTGCTTGATGAAACCAGTTACCATCAGCCTCAGCCGGCGCCTCGGCGATATCGTCAGCTAATCGCCTCAAGTATTCTTTTTGCTCTGACGAGAACTCATCGGGATTTACCTCGTCCGTCAGACGAAACTTCAATGACTCGGGCGCCCACTTTTCCAGCCACCGACTGACATAGCCTAGTTCTGTGATGATCACTGCTTCTTCCTCGTCGACGATGCGGGCATATTCCGAACTGCGCCGCAAAATCTCTACTGTTTTTACCATGTCGCACAGCGCCGCTTGGTATGAAATGACCAGATGCGAGAATGGAATTGAGCTGACCGCTGGCTGATCTAGCCCGTCAGTACACAAGAATAATAGCTGTTTATCAAGCTCATTTTGCGGATGCTGCTTCATCGCCGCGAAGTCGTCAACCAGCCGCACCAGGCTATCGGTCTCATCAAAATACAGTCGCTTGGCCGGCGAATACCGGAGTATAAAATAGCGCACTACCTCAGGCGGCAGCATATCGACAACGTCATGCGCGTTCACGCCAGTACCCTTGCTGGCGCTCATCTTTTTCGTATCACCGGTGCGATTAATAAATTCATATGGCACCGGTACTGGCGCATCAATGTCATAGACTTCACGAGCGATCCGTTTGCCGGTATCATACGAACCGCCCTTCGTCGCGTGGTCACGACCAAACGGCTCGATATCAATGCCGAGCAGCCACCACCGCCCCGGCCAGTCCAGACGCCAATCCAACTTTACTTGCCCGTCATCATACCGAACTGTATGCTCCGAGTCATCATGGCTACGATAGGTAATTGTTTTTGTATCGCTATCCATTCTGACAAACTGACGATTTTTAAGACGACCATGTTCCATAATCTGAATCGGCGACCATTGATCATCCAGCTGCCGACCCGACACCTCCTGGATGGCCGACTTAGCTTTGTCAATGCGGCTCAGCGAGCGCTCGATGGCCGGCACAAAAAACCCGCTCCGATATTTATCGCTGGCATAGACCACGTCCATAGTCACACCAATTTTATCAGCGCTGTCGAGGAATGGCTTCAAGCAAAAATCCGCCCACGAATCATATTGATCATCTGGTGATGGTACCATACAGAGCGGCATACCTAAATACTGCTCATAACTATCCGGCAAATTAACCGGCACTTTACGAAAGGCGTCGAGGTTGTCTGAAACGTGAACGTGGCGTGCCCGAATGTCTGCCTGCTTTAACGCCCGCACCACGGCGTCAGCAATGACGATCTCGCGCAAATGCCCCACATGATACACCCCCGACGGTGACGCACCCGAGGAAACCAAAATCTCTTTATTAGTATCCTGAAACGTATTTACTATATCATCGAGCCACTTCATGTGCTATATTATACACTAGTTTATTACATTAATTAATAAACTGTTAGAGGGGTTAACATGTTAGACGAACAGTTTCGAAAATTATTAGAAAATAATATCACATGCTATGCTTATGAATATGAGTTTTACTACAATCTGGAAAATGTGATAGCAAAACCAAGGAACTTTACAAAAATAGCAGGAAGAATAACAAGAATTGTTAATGATAAAGAGTTGACATTGAGCGACCATTCGGGTAATATTGATGTGTACATTGACAGTTTAGATCTGAATATCGTCAGGTTACTAAACGAAGGTGACATTGTTGGCGTCGCCATTACATATGATAGCTCTAAGGATAAGTTCATAGCTAATGATTTAACTCTACTCACCAAAACTCGCATCGGTATTGATTATAAAAATACAAACAAAGATTACAATCTTAAATACAGACATCTTTCTCATATTAACGACAAAAAGATAGCGAAAAACATACAACTTCGCAGCAAGACTCTCAGCTCTCTTCGTAAATTATTAGCAGATGAAGGCTTCATGGAGATTGACACCCCTCTCCTTCATCCATTTCAAGGAGATTCTACATCTCGCCCAATCTTTGCAGAGACAGCAACATACGATGGATTACGTTTTGCTCTAGCATCTTCACCGGAACTATACCTAAAGAAACTTTTAGTTAGTGGTTTTAACAAAGTTTTCACTATAAATAAGGTATTTAGAGACGAAGAGATCGATAGAACCCATTTAATGGAGTTTACTTCAGTAGAATACTATATGGCTTACGTTGACTACAAATATATGATGGATTTTACAGAAAAGCTTCTGAAAAAACTTGCAAAAGAAATTACAGGAAAGTCAAAAATAACCTTTATGGACAATGTCTTAGACTTTTCCAAGCCATGGAAACGAATATCTATTCACGATACACTATTAGAAAGGTTCGGCAAGGATTTATATGTGTTAGATTACAACGAGCTAATTGATGTTGCAAAAATGATAGACATAGAGTACTCTGAGCAAGTTTCGCCAGGCAATATAATTATTGACATATTTGAAAAACTTTACCTGTCGTCCTTAATACAACCTACTTTCATTTACGACTTTCCAAAAGATGCTAGCGTCATGTGCTACGACATAACGATGGCTAAAGATCACAGGAATAACAACTTAATGCTTGAAAGGTTTGAATTATATCTTGGTGGTATGGAGCTTGCAAACTGCTATTCAGAGCTCAACGATCCAGAGGCGCAGAAACAAGCTTTTGACAGATTCTTAACTAGGCGAAATAAAGAGCTAACCATGGACGAAACCTTCTATCATGCGCTACGCGTTGGTATGCCTCCAGCGGGTGGCGTTGGATTTGGTATTGATAGGCTTCTCATGATTCTAACAAATTCCAGCGATATCATAGACGT
>JANDWE010000162.1 GCA_024330325.1 Candidatus Nanosynbacter colneyensis
TGACTGCACCTTTGCTTATCAATAAGTCGACTGGTCGTAAATTCGGTAAATCTGAAGGTGGCGCGGTTTGGCTTGATGAAAATAAAACCAGCGTCTATAAATTCTATCAATTCTGGCTGAATGTCGATGATGAGAGCGCGATTGAATATATGAAGATATTTACGATGTTGGACCGCGACACCATTGAAGCTATTGCTGAAAATCATGCCGTAAATCCTGGTGCTCGTTCGGCGCAGAAGGTTTTGGCTCGTGAAGTTACTGACATTGTCCACGGTAGCGCACGTCGTGAATCTGTTGAGCGCGTAACTGAAGTTTTGTTTGGTGGCGGCGATTTTAAGAAATTGTCGAACGATGATTTAGGCGCTTTGGCTGAAGAAATTCCTTGCGTTGATGCTGGAATTGATGTGATTGAAGCGTTGGTAGAATCTGGGGCGGTTGGCTCTAATGGTGAAGCAAAGCGATTGTTAAAATCTGGCGCCATTAGCCTAAACGGTGAAAAACTTGCCGAAAATAAAGTCGTCAATGACACGTCGCTACTGAAGAAGGGTAAAAACACATTCGTATTAATTATGGAAGGGGACGAATAATGAAGAAAATTATCGGTTTTGATTTGGATGATACGCTAGCAATTACAAAATCGCCAATTAGTGATCGTATGGCGGAGATTCTTAGTCGATTGCTTGAGAATTATGACGTTTGTGTGATCACGGGCGGCACGTTTCAACAGATAAAGAAGCAGGTGATTGATAGGCTGAACGTTACTCCAGAGTTGCTTCAGAAGTTCCACGCGATGCCGACTTGCGGAACTCGATATTATCGATTTGACGCCGCCGATGATGAATGGAAAATTCAGTACGCGAACGATTTGTCTGATGAACAAAAAACTCAGATAACTGCGGCGTTGGAAGAAGTTGCGAAGGAAATGGGCATTTGGTGTGAGAATCCTGCGGGTGAAATAATTGAAGATCGACACAGCCAGATTACTATGTCGGCTTTGGGTCAGCAAGCTACGCCTGAAGATAAATATGCGTGGGCTGAAAAATATAAGGATGTTCGTCCAATATATCGCGACAAGGTGGCGGAGAAGCTGCCTGGGCTTGAGGTGCGAATTGGTGGTACGACCAGCACCGATATCACGCTTCCGGGAATTGATAAGGCTTATGGAATTGGTAGATTGCTTGAACTGAATGGCTGGTCGAAAGAAGAAACGCTGTTCTTTGGTGACAAAATTGAAGAAGGCGGCAATGATTTTCCAGTGAAGCAAATGGGCGTAGATTCAATCGGTGTGAGAGGCTGGGAAGATACGGCTTACGCCCTGGAAGGTATCAACGCCGTTTCGTAGATGAAACTAACAACTCCTCTCGAGCAAATTAAGGGCGTCGGACCGAAAACCGCCCAGGCTTTAGCGGCGGCTGGCCTTAAAACGATTTCTGACGCTTTGGATTTCTTACCGCGAGCATATGACGACTATTCAACTGCGGTTAATATCGCAGATCTTCAGCCGGGAAAAGTTACGGTTAAGGCGCGCTGCGAGTCGGTTTCGACACGTATTGTTCGGCGTGGTCTTAGAATCACGACCGCGGTTTTGGCTGATAAATCGGGCAAAGTTAAGGCGGTTTGGTTCAATCAACCGTACCGCGAAACGCAATTAAAATCTGATGCGGAATTTATTTTTTCTGGCCAATTTGGTATGCAATATAATCGCTATCAAATCAATAATCCGTCCGTCGAGCTGGCAAAAGAAATTGCCAAAACTGCTGCGGAAAATAATTCAGGAATTCAGCCGGTTTATAAATCGATAAAAAATCTCCGCCCAAAAACCGTGCAAGATTTGATGAAAAATATTCGTCCAATTATGGATTTTTTGCCCGAGACTTTGCCGGAAAATATTATTCGGCGCCAAAAATTGGTTAGTCGTTCTGAGGCGGTTAAATTTCTTCACGCGCCAAAAACTCACGAGGAAATTTCCCGTGGTCGTGAGCGCCTGGCGTTTGAGGAGTTGTTCGAGATGATATTGGCGGCACAATTTAATAAGCAGGAACAGACCAGATTAACAGGCTGGAAAATTCCGTTCAATAAGTCGGTCGTGAAGAATTTCGTCGACCAATTGCCGTTTCCTTTGACGAACGCTCAGCGCCGAGCTGCGTGGCAAATTCTGCAAGATTTGGAGTCTGATCATCCGATGAATCGGTTGTTGCAAGGAGATGTTGGCTCGGGAAAAACTGTCGTTGCGGGATTGGTGGCTGCGGAAGTGGCGAAGGCTGGTTTTCAAACGGCAATTATGGCGCCGACGGAGATTTTGGCGCAGCAACATGCGAAAACGCTTGACGAGTTATTGTCGCCATTTGGTGTGTCTGTTGCGCTTCTGACGGGCCACGTGAAAGGTGCGGCGCGCAGTCAATTGTTGGACAATTTGGCCAGCGGTAACATTGACGTTGTGGTCGGCACGCATGCGCTAATTCAGGAAAAAGTTGCGTATCATAAATTGGGATTTGCGGTGATTGACGAACAGCATCGATTTGGCGTGAAGCAGCGAC
>JANDWE010000034.1 GCA_024330325.1 Candidatus Nanosynbacter colneyensis
CGTCGCGACGGCTTTGATTCTGTCGCTGCTATCCATTGCCAGGGCGTTCAATGCCGCCGTGCCGCCCGCGCTTGCCCCGATAAGATATATGTCTCCATTCAGATTGCGGATATAGTCATTCAAGCATTTTTGCTTTTTATAGTAATCATTCGCTGCGCTCTCCCAGCCGAACGTGAAGACGTGCGGGCGAAACCCGCGCACTCGCCACAAAGGATAAGCCAGCTGGTATAGCCATTTGCGATCGCCTAGGCCAGGGATGAGGATGAGGTGAGGTGTCGCATTCAAAACGTCTCTCCAAATTTTTCTATAAATTGATTGTGTAATCGAGAAGTTATTTCCATAGAAGATAATTCATCGACGTCAGGAAATAAATCACCTACTGTGCCGCATTCACCTAATCGTAACGTTATTTCTTGTATTCCGGCAGAATGCTGCCTATTATTACAAAGCGCTTATTAGTGCTTGTGTGAGACGCCAACGCGAAAAATCATCAAAACGAAAGGGAATTATTTTTACACTATCTCTGTTAGACGGGTCAACTTTCTTAATAATTTCACCTACGCCTCGTTTCCACTGTACACTACAGGCATCTACGACACCGCCTGCAGGGTAAATAACCACTGCTTCTTTTTCTTGTATATAGCAAGAAGCTTTTTCTAACGTACTACCATTTATCTCTTTAATTTCCGACTCGCTTGGCAAGAAGCTTCTTTTGGTGAGACGCCAGAATAAATCTCTATTAAAAATATTTTTTCTATCTCTTGACAAGGTTCTTGGAATTACAGGCAACGTAAGATCGGATGCTGTAGCTGCTAAATGACCCATAATTCGCGCTTGCATAGAAAAAGGCTTTGCTACAAAATGAACATTTTTCTTTTCTGAATCACCAAACTTTGCGAGTAAAGGCAGATATTCAATGCCTTGTCTATGATCACCTACAAAGAGCGTCCCAGAGTCGCTATCGTCAAGTTGCTCCAGTTGGTCGTCAACGGTGATGGCTATTTTAGCTATTTTAGCTATTTCAAACAGTTTAGATACTATATTCATACATGAAGCGTCGCACTCTCTTGACAAGCCACGAATATGTTCGAGACGACTCAGGATAGGAAATGGGGGGGGTGGAGGGGTTGTATATTTATCAAGTTTATTCACGATTATTATTTCTCTGTCAATTAGTATATCACAGATTTGCATTTTACCCATAGTCTGTGTTAAAATACTGAAGTTAATATCAAATCACACGAAAGGTGAGTAATGAGTCTGAGTCGAATCGGAAAACTGCCGGTGATTATTCCGGCCGGTGTGACAATCACGGTTGACTCTGGTGATGTGGTCGTTAAAGGGCCAAAGGGTGAATTGAAGCAATTCATCACACCAGCAGTTGAGGTGAAAGTCGAAGACGGACAAGTCACGGTACATCCTAAGGACGAGTCCAAAGTAGCCCGTAGTCAGCATGGTCTGATGCGCGCGCTAATCAACAACATGGTAATCGGTGTAACCAAAGGCTATGAAAAACGCCTAGAGGTTAACGGTGTCGGTTTCCGCGTTAGCTCAAGCAACAACGAGCTAGAAATGGCACTTGGATTTTCACATCCAGTCAAATACAAAGCCCCAGAAGGCGTAACTGTTACCAACGAAAAAATGATTATCGTTGTTAGCGGTATCAATAAACAACAAGTCGGCCAAGTCGCAGCGGAAATCCGCGCCTTGAAGAAGCCTGAACCATACAAGGGTAAGGGTATCAAGTACGTCGACGAGCAGATTTTGCGTAAAGCAGGAAAGACAGGTAAGTAATCATGGCTGAAAATAAGAAGCTACTCAACCGCGCTCTTCGCAAAAACCGCGTTCGCGCTAAGGTTTCAGGCACGGCAGAGCGCCCACGCTTGACAGTTACTATTAGCAATTTGCATGTTAGTGCGCAACTGATTGACGATGTGGCTGGTAAAACATTGGCTGCAGCAACTACAGTTGGTACAAAAGCGAATGGCACGATGACTGAAAAAAGTGCTGCTATCGGTGCTGAAATTGCTAAGAAAGCAAAGAAAATTAAGATTAGCGCAGTAGTGTTTGACCGAAATGGTCGCCAATACGCTGGCCGCCTAAAGGCTTTGGCTGACGCTGCGCGCCAAGAAGGATTGGAGTTTTAGTATGGCAGAGCAAGCTGCAAATACTACCCCACGCGCAGAAGGTCATCGACCTCGAAATCCACGTGGTGGTCGCCGCGATGACCGGCGAAATGTGCGCGATGACGCACCAAAAGAGTTTGAAGAATTGGTAATCAACATTGACCGCGTTTCTCGCGTGGTTAAAGGTGGTCGCCGCTTCCGATTTAAGGCTTTGGTGGTTGTTGGTAACCGCAAAGATAAAGTTGGTGTCGGTGTTGCCAAGGGCGCAGACGTTCAAGCTGCAGTTGCTAAGGCTACGTCAGTCGCTAAAAAGCACTTGATTACATTGCCATTAAACGGCGAAACAATCCCGCACGACAGCGAAGTTAAATTCTCTGGCGCACGCGTATTGATCAAGCCAGCCGCTCCTGGTACTGGTATTATCGCTGGTGGTGTAGTTCGTCAGATTATCGGCGTAACAGGTGTTCGTAACCTATTGACCAAATCTCTCGGATCAACCAACAAGGTTAACATCGCTTACGCGACTATTGAAGCTCTAAAGTCATTAGTTCCACGCGATCAATGGCTAAGCGCTCAGCCTGTAAAAAAGGTTGCTAAAAAGGAGGCTAAATAATGAAGTACAATGATCTCCAAGTTTCAGCAAACAAGAATAAAAAGCGCGTTGGTCGCGGTATTGCTGCTGGTCAAGGTAAAACTGCTGGTCGCGGTACTAAAGGTCAGAACGCCCGAACAGGTAAGAAGCTTCGCGTAATGTTCCAGGGTGGTCAGCGTCCACTAGCTCAAGCTGTGCCAAAGGCTCGCGGATTCAAGAGTTTGCGAACTCCAGCTCAAGTTGTATATATGGATCATTTGAACGCATTTGACGGCAAGACCGTTGACAATGCTTTGTTGTTCACTGAAGGCTACATTGCAACTCCTTTCCACACGGTTAAGGTGATTGCTCGTGGTGAATTGAAGGCTAAGGTTGACTTGAAAGTACAAGCTGCCTCAGCTTCAGTTATTGCTGCTATCGAAAAAGCCGGTGGCTCATTCGAGAAAGTAGCTACACCTCTACGCCAAAGCGCGAAAGAAGCTGAAGAGAAATAATTTTTCTCGGTGATAATAAATCCCCTTCCATTTCGAAGGGGATTTTCTTTTGCCCTGATTTTTGGACTATTTTTCGCTACATTCTTGTGGCACGACGAGATAAATAGTCACATTCCTGTCGGCGGTGTCATCGCTACTGTCGTGGCTGGCGATTTTTGGCTCAGAGATAATAATCTTACTCTCAGGAAAACCTTGCGAGACTAGTCCTTGCTTGACTTTATCGG
>JANDWE010000122.1 GCA_024330325.1 Candidatus Nanosynbacter colneyensis
CAGAAAGGCAAGGCAAGCAGCAAAACTACGGTTCGTCGAATTAAGGCTACCGACGACGCGCCAAAAAAAGAAAAAACTGTAGCGAAAAAAATCAATAAACCAACCAAAATCACCACAAAAGCGTCTAAAAAATCTGGCGAAAAAGGTGGATTGATTGGATATTTCAAGGGCGCTTGGGAAGAGTTGAAGCTAGTTCGCTGGCCAACCCGTTCAGCAACTTGGGCAATGACAGCGGCGGTGCTTATCTTCACCTTTGTGTTTGTCGTTCTGATTTTATTACTTGACGCCGCATTCAACTGGGGCTTTAACCAAATTTTGAAGTAAAGGAGAGATTATGAGTTCAAAACGATATGACGACAGTAAGCAATGGTATGCAATTCACACTTATTCTGGCTATGAAGAAAAAGTTGCTGAATCAATCCGCCAGCGAATCAACGGCGTCGATATGGCTGATAAGATTTTTGACGTTATTGTGCCAAAAGAAAAGCAAATTCAAATTCGCAATGGTAAGCGTAAAATTGTTGAAGCTAAGATCTTCCAGGGCTATGTCTTGGTTGAGATGAAACTGACCGACGAAACTTGGTACATTATCCGCAACACGCCAGGCGTTACAGGATTTGTGGGTGCCGATACTACGCCAACTCCAGTTTCTGAAAAAGAAATTGCGAAGATTAAGAAGCGAATGGGCGTTGAAGAGCCAAAGCATCAGATTGACTTCTCAGAGGGCGAAGTTGTTTCAATTATCGACGGTCCATTCAAGGGCTTTGATGGCGCCGTGAGCGAAATTGACGCGTCTAAGGGTACTTTGAAGGTTATGGTCAGTATGTTTGGTCGCGACACTCCAGTCGAGTTGGACGCCCTGCAGGTTAAAAAAGTTTAGCTTGCAATTTTAAGCATTTTTCGATATAATATTCGAGTTACGCACTACAAACTATAAGGAAGAACTATGGCAAAGAAAATTATTGGTAATTTGAAATTACGCATTCCAGCCGGTCGAGCAACAGCAGGTCCTCCAGTGGGATCAACGCTTGGTCAGTGGGGACTAAACATGATGGACTTTATCAATCCATTCAATGACGCTACAAAAGACATGATGGGCAAGGACGTAATTGTTCACATTCAAGTTTACGAAGACCGAACATTTACTTGGAACTCACTTGGTCAGCCAGTTGACGATATGATTCGTGAAAAAGCTGGAATCCAAAAGGGTAGTGGCAAGCCACACTCAGACAAGGTCGGTAAGATTACTCGCGCACAATTGCAAGAAATCGCTGAGGCGAAAAAAGATCAATTGAACGCAATCGACATTGAAGGCGCGATGAAAGTTATCGCCGGATCAGCACGCTCAATGGGCGTTGAAGTCGTCGACTAGTCTACAGAGCTTTTAGCAAATAGCCCCGGACTTCTCGGGGTTATTTTATGGGAAGATGTAATAAATGATTGTGAAGAATATTTTAGACAACAGTGTAATCTCCGCGCTCCAGAACGAGCAATTGATAATTGCTAAAACTGACACGATTTACGGAATATTAGCCGCTGCCAATTCAGAAAAAGCCGTCGAGAAATTATACGAAGTTAAGCGGCGCCCTTTAGATAATCCGGTCATTATTTTGGTTGCAAATATTGACAACATTCCTAACCTCACGCCGTCGATCAAACACAAATATCAAGAAATATCCAAAAATAGACCAACGACAATCGTCACCAAAGTGAGTCCTAATTTTCTGCCACATCTTCCGAGAAACGGCGGAACATTGGCATTCAGAGTTGTGCCAGAATCTCCATTGGCAGAGTTAATTCGAACCGTCGGTCTTTTGGTCGCGCCCAGTGCGAATCCGTCGGGAGAAGAACCGGCAAAGAACGTCACCGAAGCGATAAATTACTTCCACGAATTAGTGCCGATTTATGTCGATTCTGGAGAAGTCGCCGATGCTCAACCATCGCAAATTGTCCGAATCAACGAGGGCGAGGAAATTGAGTTTTTAAGAAGGTAATCCTCGAATAATTATCAAAAAATCGCCAAATAAAAAAAGACTTCCTCTGAATTACGGGGAAGTCTTTTTACGTGAGCTATTTCACAAACGGATGCGCAATCTCCAAATCTGGGCGCTTTTCCGCAATTCTCAGCAGCTCGTTATACTTAGCGATTCGCTCTGAACGCGACATCGAGCCAGTCTTAATTTGACCCGTGCCCAAACCGACCGCCAAGTGAGAAATCGTTACGTCCTCCGTCTCGCCAGATCGGTGGCTCATCACCGTATTCCAGCCAGCATTCTTCGCCATCAAAACAGCTTGAATCGTCTCAGTCAATGTACCAATTTGGTTCGGCTTGATTAAGATCGCATTGCCAGCTTTTTCTTCAATTCCGCGCTTCAATCGCTCAACATTTGTCACCAAAAGATCGTCGCCAACCAATTGCGCAAAATTGCCCAAATCAGCTGTCATTTTCTCCCAATCTTCCCAAGCTTCTTCGTTCAATCCGTCCTCAATCGAGAGAACAGGGACGCGTTCCAACAGGGCTTTATACGTGCGAATCATTTCGTCAGCAGACAGAATTCGGTGTTCGGTCGCCAAGTTATATTTGCCGTCCTTATAAAGTTCGCTCGCTGCAACATCCAGCGCAAAACCAAAGTCCACGCCTAATTTATAGCCAGCCTGCTCGATGGCGCGAGATAGCAACAAAATAGGCTCCATATTACCATTCCTGACATGAGGTGCATAGCCGCCCTCATCGCCAACCGTCGTAGGATAGCCTTCGTCTTTCAGGATTTTTGCCAACGCATGGAAAACTTCCGCGCTCATTCGAACTGCGTCCGCAAAAGTTGCCGCGCTAGTTGGAATAATCATATATTCCTGAAAATCAGTCGCACCCAATGCATGCTGACCGCCGTTCATCACGTTGATCATCGGCATCGGCAGGCACATTGTAGGATTTCCAGCCAAGCTATTGACATATTGATACAACTCCACGCCACGCGACTTAGCGGCAGCTTTCGCCACAGCCAGCGACACCGCCAAAATAGCATTCGCACCCAAACGCGCCTTATTCGGCGTACCGTCCAGACTCTTCATTTTTTCATCAATTGCGGCCTGGTCGAACGGATTAGAGCCTTTCAAAGCCTGCGCAATCTCGCCATTGACATTTTCGACCGCACGAAGCACGCCTTTACCGCCGAACGCCAACTCGCCGTCCCGAAGCTCAACAGCCTCGAAAGAGCCAGTGCTTGCGCCAGACGGAACAGCCGCACGACCGAACGAACCATCGCTCAAAGTCACGTCCGCTTCAACCGTCGGATTTCCACGCGAATCTAAAATTTGCCTTGCTTGTATGTTTGTAATTGTTATATCCATAATTACTATTTTATCAAACATTTGCCTCAATCTCTGAAAATATGGTATAATTTC
>JANDWE010000111.1 GCA_024330325.1 Candidatus Nanosynbacter colneyensis
CTGTACGGCGGCAGTTTACTTATGGCGTCAATCGCGTTTCTGCTCGGATTCCTAGCGACTGGATTACTGAGGTGGCTGGGGCGTATTGGCGCGCCGTTGTTTTATTCGCAATCCCTCGTGGCAATTTTCGTAACATTGGTGGCGGCGGGCGCGGCTTGGTGTAGCAATTATCTGGGACTGAGCGTCAACGCAACATTGTTGGTTATCAGCGGAATTGTCTTATTAGTCGCGGGACTAATGTTTGTCGGCGCATTCCAGGACGCAATCGACGAATATTACATGACTGCCAACGCCAGATTATTAAAAGTCGTAATGGCAACGGGCGGCGTAATTGCTGGCGTGATGGTCGGATTATACATTGCGACAAAATTCGGTATTACTTTCCCAGCAACGCCAGATCGATTGACATTGGCGGACGGACACACGCAATATTTGGGCGCTGGAATTATCGCGGCGGCGTTCGTTCTGAGAAATCATTCTCGATTTTTGGGAATGGCTATCTCTGGATTGATCGCAATTTTCGGCTGGTGGATTTCACGATTAGCTATGAGTTTTGGCTTTGATATCGTAACAGCGAGCGGCATCGCGGCGGCGGTAATCGGGCTGGTCGCAGTCATGACTTCCAGATTATGGAAATTCCCTTCTCTGGCGATCATCGCGGCGGGAATTGTACCGCTAGTCCCAGGGTTATCACTTTACAATGGATTGATGGGCGTCGTCCTATATCCGCCAAATAGCGCAAACTTCCTGCCAGCCTTGGCTATCTTAGCGCGAGCAATTCTCATCGGCGTGGCAGTAGCAATTGGTGCATCATTCGGTAACATCGTCGGTCGCCCAATTCGCCGACAATTCATCAATTTATTCCGTCGCAACACACAAGCATCATGAAAAATAGCATAAAATTCATTGGTTTGTCAGACTCACGATTATTCCATATGCGCGGAGTGGCATACAAATCTTACAATCTGGCTCGTGAAGTATTCAAAATGAAAGAAGACGTAGCGCGCAGCTTATTTTTAATGGGGCTAACACATGACTTTGCCTACGCTTTTGTTGAAAATCAGACGGATCACGAACATGAAGGCGGCAGGATATTAGAACTATCTGGCTTCAATTGGGCTGATTCCGTATTTAATCACGGAGATCCTGACGTGGACGATTGGACGGGCGAATTGCTTATCTTAAACTTGGCAGACATGACGACTAGTCCAGACGGCAAACCGACAACCATAGGTCAACGATTGGAAGATATTGAAAACAGATATGGCACAGATAGCGTTCAGGCGACAAAAGCGCGCAAATTGACCAAACGAATCAAAGAAGAACTCACCAAACGAAATCTAACAATCCCAAACTTATAAACCCGAAATTTAGCCAAACAAAAATCCCCGGATTCGCTCCGAGGATTTTTTATGAGGTAGAGATTATTTATTTCGCTTTTCGATAATCTCTTGCGCAACGTTTGGTGGAAC
>JANDWE010000048.1 GCA_024330325.1 Candidatus Nanosynbacter colneyensis
CGATAGAAGAGATGTATAAGGGTCGGCTGGTTCCGCTGGCTTTTAATGAGGAAGATCAATCTTATAGATTTGGCGTTACATCGCAAACTTCTGAGTCGTTGATGAAGAAAATGCAAAGCCAATATGTTGAAAATGGCAAGCGAATTTTCTTCTTCTTAATTTCTGGTTCGGCATTTCGGTCAATTATGCTTAGGTTTGATCCGCCAAAAAAGGTGATTTACGACAATATTGAAATTGCCAAGGAAGGCGATAGCGATACTCTGGCGCAGGTTACTCAGACTTTGGCTTCTGTGGGTACGAATGATGTGTTTAATTATTTGATTGACCAAGCGGATTTGTTGGGCGCGTCAGACATTCATATTGAGAACCAGCGCGAATCGATTCGAATTCGTATGCGTGTTGACGGAGCTTTGCACACGGTGGCGGAGCTTAGTAGGGATAGATATCGAGTGATTATGGCGACTTTGGCGTCTCGTGCGAATATTTCTACTGCTTCCAGAGAGCCTCAATCTGGGCATATGCAACAGGAAATTCATAGAGATGGCGCATCGCACGTGCTGAATTTGCGTGTGGAAGCCGTGATGACGGTGTATGGCTTAGACTTGGTACTTCGATTGTTCAATTTCGACGAATCAATGTTGAACTTGGATCTTTTGAATATTTCAAAGAAAGAGCGCGAGCAAATTGATGAAGTTATTTCTCATCCGCGTGGGATGTTGTTGATGGTTGGTCCAACTGGTTCGGGAAAGTCTACGACGTTATATAGCATTCTTAATGCCCTTAATACGCCAGATCGAAAGATTATTACACTGGAAGATCCTGTAGAAAATACGATTCCTGGGATTGCTCAGATTCCAATTGATACGACAAATGGACAGAGGTTTGCTGATGGCTTGCGCAGTGTTTTGCGTCTTGACCCAGACGTGGTGATGGTTGGTGAGATTCGCGACAATGAAACTGCGAAGACTGCGATTCAGGCGTCAATTACGGGACATTTGGTGTTGTCCAGCTTTCACGCCAATTCAACTGCGGCGGCGTTTAGTCGTATGATCGATATGATTGGGCAAAACCCGATTTTTAGCTCGGCGGTTCGGCTGGTGATTGCTCAGCGACTGGTGAGGAGATTGTGGGATGATAGCAAGGAAGAATATGAGCCAGATGAGGCGACTCGCAAGTGGGTGAAAGAAGTCTTGAAGGATTTGCCGGAGAATGTTGATTGCCCAGATTTGGATACGTTTAAGCTTTGGCGTGCGGTGCCAACGGACGACGTGCCATTCGGTTATAAGGGGCGAATTCCAGTAATGGAGCAACTGGTCGTGAGTGAAAATATTCAGAAATTCTTGCGCGGCGATGTTGAGGATGTTCACACGGAAGCGATTGAGAAGGCTGCAAAAGAAGATGGCATGGTGACGCTACTTCAGGCTGGCGTGTTAGCGGCTCTTCGCGGCGAAACTACATTAGAAGAAGTTAACAGAGTAATATAATTGACTTTATAGCTATAAACTGATAGAATATTAGTTTATGAGCGAAATTCCGGAATATCCTTATCACGATGGTGAATCTTCAGCGTCTGAAAAAGACTCTGTCTATGATTTTTTTGGTACTTTCATTAATTTTTTTGAACTTATATATGAAAAAGTGCCCAAAGATTTACCCAAATTTAAGGACTTGATTGAGAAACATAAGGATGTAATTAGTACGCTTAAGCAGGCTAAGGATGCATATGACCAGTCTCCTAAATATTTGGAGATCCGCTACGATTTTGGCGAAGTAAGTTCTCGATTGACAGAGGAATTTAATAAGGAATACGAAGCCTCATTAAACGCTTTTATGTCGTCATTGGATAAGATTTTTCCTGCTAATATAGCAGAAGTTAATGTTCCGAAATACTGCAATTTTGAGGGGTGCAAAATTCCTAAAGTAAAGAAATTTCAGAGGAATAATAATCTTAACCCAGATGTTGCCGACTCTGAATATATACGACTCGCATTAGGGACTAAGAAGGCTGTGATTGATGGTGTCTATGAGGAAGACGATACTTCTTCATCTATAGAATTTGAAATAAGTCAGCCTGAATATAATCCAGTTCGTGAAAATACGGACAGATTGGTTAAGCTGTTGGCGAATTTTTCGGCGCTTAAAAGCAACGAGTTTGATGCAATGCGCGAGAGCAAGGTTGGTGTACGCATGGAACGTGTTGAAGATTTTTTTAATTATGAAAGAGACCTGGAGTGGGCGAACGCCATACTTGACTGTGTAAACGAGATGAAAGACCTGAATGAGGAGTCATGGGCTCGTAAATATACAGAGATTGTATTCGAGGAAAATTGTTCGAATGTACAAACTTTTGCTAAATCTATGGTGGAAGAAAAAGCTAAGTTAATTTTAGAGAGGGAGCTGAGGGTTCTTTCTGAAAAATTCACAACTTACAAAGTGGCACCTGAAATTGCGCGTAACTCTTTGGGTAAAGCTACCAAGAAGAAAAGGTCAAATAAACCGGAGTCGAGAGCTGAAGAAAGCTCTCGGCCGGTAGAGATTGGGTTAAAGGCGGGAGATGTTGTAGAGCTTGATAATGAGACGTTTCCGTGGCTTAAAGAAGATTCTATTGTGAATATACTGCATATTGAGCAAGGCAACGGCGGCACTGTGGTTGCCGTAGTCGACGCGCGTACTAAAGAGGCTAAAGGGATTGAGCATGAAATGACTGGATATGAAAACAACGAGAAGAAGCAGGATATTCTGCCCATTATTAAGGAAAAATTAATTATGGCCGCCAAATGTGTGGCAACCTCAAGAAATAAGTCTGTCGGTTTGCCGGTTGGCTTAAAAAATAACAAATCAAAAGAGCTTTATCCGTTTATAATTTACGCCTGGAAAGATCGGGCGCATGATGCTAAGAGGGTTTATATGTCAAAAGTCAGCGTTGAGAATATGTCTGATAAAAGTGAGACTAAAAGATCTCTTCAGGAAACTGGAGTGACTGAAGTCATTTTATTCTTAGGAGCTTGCGACAAACAGAATCAGAAATCGTTAGTAGCTCTGTTTATGGATGGAGACGCTCGCGATGCAGCTAAGTACGGTGCTGGTGCCTAGATTTATTTAATAACGTTAGCAACAGCCTCAACAACACCTTCGTCGAATGCGGTTGGGACGACTTTATCGACGGTTGGATTTTCGACCAGGTTAGCTAGCGCTTCAGCGGCTGCCAATTTGTGCTGATCGGTGATTTTCTTAACTCCGTGATCTAATGCGCCGCGGAAAATTCCAGGGAAGGCCAGAGAATTGTTGACTTGGTTTGGAAAGTCGCTACGACCCGTACCGATGATTGCGACGCCGGCTTGTTTGGCGACATCTGGCATAATTTCTGGAACAGGATTTGCTAGTGCGAATACGATTGGATCTTTCGTCATTTTTTGGACTAATTCTGGAGTGAGGAGTCCTGCGCGCGATACGCCGATGAATACGTCTGCGTCGGTGATGGCGTCTTCAATTGAGCCAGATTGCGATGCATCGACATATTCCAATAGCGCGGTTTTTTCAGCGTTCAAATCTGTGCGTGATTTTCCGACAATTCCTCGGCTATCCACCGCTACGATGTTTTTTGCTCCGTAAAGATTTAACAATTTGATGATTGCCGTGCCAGCTGCGCCTGCGCCGATGACCACGAATTTGCAATCTGCCAGGTTTCGTCCTGTCAATTTGGCGGCGTTAATTAAGCCCGCCAACACAACGACAGCCGTGCCGTGTTGGTCATCGTGGAAGACTGGAATATCTAATTCTGCCTTCAATCGCTCTTCAATCTCAAAGCATTTTGGTGCGGCGATATCTTCGAGGTTGATGGCTCCGAAGCTTGGCGCGATGGCTTTAATGGTGGCAATAATTTCTTCTGGTTCGTGAACATCTAACACAATTGGCACTGCGTCGACATCGGCAAAATGCTTAAATAGTAAAGCTTTTCCTTCCATGACTGGCATGGCGGCTTTTGGTCCCAAATTACCCAAGCCCAAAATTGCTGAGCCGTCTGAGATTACGGCGACTAGATTGTTTGTCCAAGTGTATTTTGGTAAATCGGCTGGATTTTCGGCAATTGCTTGACTGACTGCGCCGACGCCAGGGCTGTAATAAGCGCTAAG
>JANDWE010000058.1 GCA_024330325.1 Candidatus Nanosynbacter colneyensis
GGGGAAGGCTGATGCTTCTCAAGGAAAGAATGCTGGTGGTGCTAAAAGCACTTCAAAAAAGCAGGCTCCTGACACGAACGAAGCGGAAACTAAAAAGGGGAAGGCTGATGCTTCAGATACATCGGTAGATACCTCTGGAAAGAATGCTGGTGGTGGTGCTAAAAGCACTTCAAAAAAGCAGACTCCTGACACGAACGAAGCGGAAAATACAAAGGGGAAGGCTGATAATTCTCAAGAAAATCAGGCTCCTGACGCTGCTGAGCGTTTCATGAGTAATTTACGTAAATCTCTTGATGAAAAAAAGAGGCAAGATCAAGGATCTAGTGCCGCTGAGTCAAGCAAAGACAAGCAAGATAAAGATTCAAATCCTAACACTGGAGAGGCTCAGACAAAAGAGTCAAGCCCAGAAAAGCGTGAAGCTGCTGATGAGCTTGAGAAGGCTAAAGATAGACACTCTAAAGCGTACGCCGCCGCTGAATCTAAGAATCCCCTTGGCAAAAAGAGGCGCCAAGCTGAATTAAAGGCCGCTACCGAACAATTGAAAAAGTGCGAATTGTTAGATAAAGCTGCTGATAAGCTTGATGAGTCTAGAGAGAGATTCGCTAAAGCGAGTGTCGACGTTGAATCACACTTCTTCAAGAGAAAGAAACGACAAGAAGAGTTGAATGCTGCTACAGAAGAATTGAAAAAGAGCGGATTGGGATACATGAGTATTAAGTTTGCTGATAAAATTGAAGCAGCAAAACAGGATCCAGAAAAGCAGGCTGAATTAGCAGCGGAAATGGCTCAAGCAGTGTTTGCAAGTATGCAAGAAACCTCAAGAGTAACGGCAGATAGATATGACAACATGCTTGATGATCGTAGTAGATTTAAGAAAGCTGCCGCTAAAGTTGGTAAATGGTTTAATAAGGGCGGTGAGGTTTTTCAGTGGCTTAAATTGGGTAGCGTTGGGTTTGTAGCAGGTACTGCTACAGGATTCCTTGCTGGATATGCTGGATATGCTGGATTTCCTATTACGACAGCTGTCGGTGCTGTAACGGGATTAGGAGTTGCTGGATTAACAAAACAGGCTGTTCTGGAAGAGCATCGTGGCGAAGATCGCATAGCCGCTGATGCCCGTCTTGAAACTACAGATCCTTCATTTAAGAATACTGTGGCCAACATGAAAATTGACGATGTTATGGAGCATGCAGTCAATGTATCAGTTGACAATCTTAAGGATATGAGTATAGAGAGGCAGGATGATTTGCGTAAGCGAACGCGTCGGGCAATGACTAAGTATGGTATTGCCTTTGCCTTGGGTGGTGTTGTTGGTGGTCTCCTCAACTGGACTAACTCTGCGCATGCTACTGGAGCTGAAAGTCAAAAGACTCCTGCAACACCTTCACAATCTGGTAGTGGGCAAATACCACAGCAATCTGGCAGTACATCTTCTATGCACAACATTGTAAATAGTGCTAATCCAGATACATTAAACTTCAGTTCTTACGACTATCCCTATAGCTGGGCTGCTGATAAGTTTGGTGACGCAAACGCAATGGATCAACTTCATAATCTGGCCGATAAAGCCATGGCTAATGGTCACACCGTGGAATGGTTTAATAACCCTGACGGATCAGTTTGGATGAAAGTTGACGGATCTAGCGCTACTAAGCACGTGTTGGATGTATTGAGTAGATACGTTTAATAGATAAAATATAAAAATAAACAAGGAGATAAAAAAATGTTTGAAATTACTGACGAATTCTTAGCACAAGCTGGTTTTGGATCATTGCCTGCGGATAAAAAAGAGCAAATGAGAAAAGATGTCACTGACAGTGTACAGGATAAGATTACGAGGAAGATTTTACTGGCTGTTGGCGAAGCGAGGCTGGATGAGTTTATGAAATTACTGGATGGCGACGATGTTTCTGCAGTATTGAATTGGTGCGCAAATAATGGTGTTAATTTAGTGGAAATTGTTCAAGCCTCGATGAATGAGACTATGATTGAGCTACAAAAATTATACAATGACGCGCTGAATATGATTCGCGGATAGTAATATTAAACAGTTACTGGTATAATTTAACTTAATCATATAGACGAAAGAAAAGGAGGACTATGTTCCAACTGAATGAAGAATTTCTTAAAGAATTGGGGCTGGACCAGCTGCCGGAAGATCAGCAAAAATCGTTGTTGCAGCATATTTATAGCGAGTTAGAGCTTCGAGTTGGCGAACGATTAAGCCAGGGAATGAGCAATGCTCAGCTGGAGGAATTTGCGGGAATTATCGATAAAACTCCTGGTGCTGTGGATGATTTTCTGACAAAACATGCGCCTAATTATCAACAGGAACCAATGTTGCAGAAAATGTCACAAGCTTCAGGTTTGCCTGTTGATGATCCGCGCCTGAAGGATGAATTCGCAGCTACTAAGTGGCTAGAGGTCAATCGACCAGATTATCGTGACGTTGTGGCTGCAGTGATGGCTGATCTTAAGAAGGAAATTATAGCCAACCGCGATGCTATTTTAGGTGGCATGAGCGCACCTTCAGCGCCGCAGCAGACTCAAAGCGACTTTGATTTGGCTGCTTAGTCAGTGAATTTAGGCTTGATGACCGCGGATAAATTCTTCTGCGGTCATTGTTTTTCCGCTGGGTGCGATGAGCTCGTCGATAATTAAATAGTTGCCATCGGCGAATTTTTTATCAAGATGAGAATTCGGAGTTTTGTCACAATGGGATTTCGTGATGATGATATCTCGATCGTCGATTGTCATTCGGCTACGCGGAAACCCGAGGTGTGCGCGGACGTGGGCTTCAGCCTCGGTGGCGGTCATACGCTCAGCATTGAGCCACGAATTGTCCTTGCTTAATAATTGGCAATATGAAGCCTGAGAATTGTCCTGTGGTGTTGGTTGAAGACTTCCATTGATGATGTTTGTCAGGTTTTTTATTAACAGAGAAGTGCCATCGTGGAATAGTTTGTCGTATAATTCGAACTTTGTTTCTTTTCCAGTGAGGGCTTGTCGAGTTTGGGCGTATATGGGGCCGGCATCCATTTTACTATCAAGTTGCATTATCGATACGCCAGTTTTGGTATCTCTGTTGACTATGGCTGATTCGATGGGTGAGGGTCCTCGATATTTTGGTAGTAGAGAAGGGTGAACATTGATAATTCCTGGTGTAAATAAGTCGATAATTGACTGGGGAATGATTTTTCCGTATGCAACCAAAACTCCCGTTACTGGTTGAAGTTGTTTTATGTAGTCGGTAATTTCACTGACTTTGCTTGGCTGTAAAACTGGAATATTGTGAGACTTAGCGAATGTTTTTACTGGAGGTTCAGTAAGCTTGTGCCCACGACCACGCTTGGTATCGGGTTTGGTGATAACGCAAACAACGTTAAATCCCTCTTCAACGAGAACTTCTAGGGTAATTAGGCTGTAATTTTCAGTCCCAAAGAATACTATTTTCGGCGATATCTTTGTCATAATCTAACGGTTGCAGCTCGCCTTTCTTATCGAGCGTATAAAAAGCGTCTTTTTTATCCTTAATATGGTCTATAAAAACTAATCCATTACAGTGGTCTATCTCATGCTGCAATACGCGCGCCAAAAATCCTTCGGCTTTAATTCGCACTTCTTCGCCATCTAAACCCATGGCTTTTACGCGAATTTTACTATAGCGGGGAACTTTTCCGTAAATGCTTTTAACGCTTAAGCATCCCTCGAAATCTTCGACAATTTCACCTTCATATTTCACGATTTCTGGATTGATAAGAGTGATGAATTCGCGAGTTGATTTTCTTTCAAAGTCGGCTCGAACAATCACAACACGCTCTAATTTGTCGACTTGCACAGCAGCCAGGGCGGCGCTAATTTCGTGAGGTCTGGAATCTTCCCAATCCAGTGCGGCTGCGGTCATTTCGTCTGCAAGTTTTACAACATCATTAGTAACAACGTGGATTTTCGATGATTTTTGGCGAAGATGTGGATTTGGTAATGTGATAATATCGTCTTTTGTCATTGCTATAATTATACCAGAAATTACAGTAGACTTACAGGGTCAAGCTCGTACTGCCAGTGTGATGACGGCAGGAAATTCAAGACATCAAGAAGCTCTTGTCGTTTGGGGCTTTTTACTACGATTTGCCATCGATATGTATCGCGGACGCGCTCATAAAAAGCGGGCGTTGGTCCAAAAACTTCAATGTTATCAAAATTGGATTTTAATAGTTCGGACAATTTTTTAGCGTTCCTTATGGCGGCGGCTTCGGTTTTATAAACGCAGGTTAATTTTAATAAGTAAGTAAAAGGTGGAAAGTTGGTTTTTTGTCGTTGAGATATAGTTCTTTGATAAAATTCTGTGTAGTTTTGAGATAGTCCGTTTGTGATGGATGGGTGACTTGGCTGGTATGAT
>JANDWE010000006.1 GCA_024330325.1 Candidatus Nanosynbacter colneyensis
TGTATCCGAGGCTTAAGCTTGCGCGCAATCTTTTAACTGATGATGGCGTACTATTTGTCTCTATTGACGATAATGAGCAAGCAAACTTAAAGAAACTTTGCGATGATGTTTTTGGTGAAGAAAACTTCGTCGGTAACATAACTCGCCTAACGAAGAAATCAAGTAACAATGGTACACAATTTTCGCCATGTACCGATTATATCCTTTGCTACGCAAGGACTTTAGAATTTGTTCCGCAATACTCAGTGCCTCTAACTGACGAACAGATAGCAACATACAACAAGGAGGATGAAAAAGGTAAATATAAGGAAATAGGCTTATACATGGCTGCTCTAAAACACGGTGGATCTAGATATCCTATTGAAGCCCCCGACGGTACTAAAATAATAACACCAGGCGAGGCTCCATGGAGATGGAATGAACAGACTTTTAAAGAGGGGCTAGCAAATGATCTCATCAACTTTAAACAAACAACTTCTTCTCCGTTGCTTAATTACGAAACAGGAGGAAAATCAAATTGGAATGTGTATACTAAATTATACTTAAGTTCTAGAGAGGATGTAGGTTTACATCCTAGGACATTACTTGATGATTTTCAAAACACTTCCGCATCTGGAGAACTTAGGAAATTGGATATTCCGTTTGATTTTGCTAAACCATCTGAGCTGATTTTATATCTTGCAAAATTGCAAACAAGCGACAATGATATTATCTTAGACTTCTTTGCAGGGTCTGGTACCACTGGTCATGCCGTCATGGGCTTAAACGCTGAAGATGGCGGAAAGCGTCAGTACATTTGTGTACAGCTTGATGAAAAAACTGATGAAAAGTCAGAAGCCAGAAAAGCTGGATACGACACCATTGACCAAATAACCGCTGAGCGTCTGCGTCGTGCTGGGGAAAAAATTAAGTCTGAGCATCCAGAAGCGGACATTGACACTGGATTCCGTGTATTCCGCGTTGACGGCAGTAATAATAATGAAAACATTCGTAAGCCACTGGGTGAAATTGATCAGAGTGACATGTTTGACATGATTGATAACGTTAAAAAAGACCGCACGCCGCTGGACTTATTATTCGGCGTAATTTACACCTCTGCCCTGCCGTTTGATCTTAAACTTGAAACGCGTAAAATTGGCGAAAATACGGTTTATACGTATGGCTATTTGGATGAAAATACCGGTCTTATTGCCTGCTTCGATGATGAAGTTCCAGAAGAAACTGTTAAGGAAATTGCCAAATTAAATCCTCTGACGGCAGCGTTTAAGGATTCGTCATTTAAGGATTCTGCTGAAAAAATTAACCTGTCTGAGCACTTCCGTATTATTAGCCCTGACACGAGAGTTAAGGTGATCTAATGAAGTTAAGATTCAAGCACCAAAAATTCCAAGAGGATGCAGTTAAGGCAACTTGTGATATTTTTACTGGGCAAATAAAATCCGAGCATCGATTCCTGGCGGATCAAGGTGACAGCATGAGCTTTGTTGATATGTATGGCTTTGGTAATGAGGACATTTCCCTGCAGGATGCACAGCTGATTAAAAATCTGCACGAAGTTCAGGGGCTGCAGAATATTCCCCGTAATGCAAAAATTGAGCGTCTTAATAACAGACCGGTGTTTACCATTGAGATGGAAACTGGTACTGGTAAAACTTATACGTACATTAAAACAATGTATGAGTTGAATAAACAATACGGCTGGAGCAAGTTTATCGTTGTGGTGCCGAGTATTGCGATTCGCGAGGGTGTTTATAAGACTTTTCAGACGACCGCGGATCATTTTGCTGAAGATTATGGCAAGAAGATTCGTTTCTTTATCTACAATTCTTCCAAGCTGAGCGAGCTGGAACAATTTTCTGGCGATCCAAATATTAACGTCATGATTATTAATACACAAGCTTTTAACGCCCGTGGAGCCGACGCCAAGCGTATTACGATGAAGCTTGATAGTTTTCGGTCTCGTCGTCCGATTGACGTGATTGCCGCCACAAAACCAATTGTGATTATCGATGAGCCACAACGTGTGATTGGCAAAAGTAGAAAAGTGAACGCAACCCGCTCTTCCATCTCCAACTTTAATCCGTTGTTTTTCTTAAACTATTCCGCGACTCATTATGAAGATTTCAATAAAGTTTATCGTTTGGATGCTGTTGATGCTTACCAAAAGCAACTTGTGAAAAAAATTACAGTTAAAGGCATTACAGTTAAGGGTGGAACTGCAACTAACGGATATGTTTATATCCAAAAAATTAATACTTATCCGAATAAGAAGCCGACAGTTACGGCTGTGTTTGAGTTTGATTCAAAAGCAGGATCCGGTATACGCCGTAAAACTAAGATTCTTAGTTGGGGTGATGACATATATAGACACTCAGGTGAGCTGGAAGTGTACCATGATGGATATTTGATTACAGAGATAAATGCCAGAGATGGCGACAGATATGTAGACTTTAAGAATGGTCTTCGTATTTATGAAGGTGAAGTTATTGGCGAAACTAATACTGACGATTTACGCCGTATTCAGATACGTGAGACTATTATGTCTCATCTAGAGACCGAACAAAAGCTATTTAAGAGAGGAATTAAAGTTCTTTCCCTATTCTTCATTGACGAGGTCGCTAAGTATAAATATTATGATGAAAATGGCGAGCATAAAGGCTCTTATGCGAAGATATTTGAAGAGGAATTTACAAAAGCCGTAGACATTTATCTTAATCAGCAACTTCAATTCGAAGAAAACGCGGATTTTCGTAAATACTTAGAGAGATTTACCCCGTCTGAAATACATTCTGGCTACTTCTCTATCGATAAGAAGGGACACGCCATCAATAGTAAGGAAGGTCGTGAAGGCAATGGCTCTGATGATGTCTCAGCGTACGACCTTATTATGAAAAATAAAGAGCGTTTGCTAGACTTAAAAGAGCCAGTACGATTCATCTTTTCTCACTCTGCATTGAGTGAAGGATGGGACAATCCGAATGTTTTCCAAATTTGTACACTTCGCGATTCTAATTCTGAGATTAAGAAGCATCAGGAAATTGGTCGCGGACTTCGATTGTGTGTGGATCAAAACGGTATTCGTCAAGATGCGGAGATTCTCGGTGAAAATCTCGTTCATGATACGAATGTACTTACTGTTATTGCGAATGAAAGTTATGAGAGTTTTGCCAATAGTCTTCAAGCTGAGTTTAATGAAATTATTGCAAAGCGTCCAAAAGATGCATCTGCTTCATTATTCAACGGAAAGATAATACAGGACGCCAGTGGCGAAAAAACTATTACGCTCGATGACTCTGCGGCTGCGGATATATATATGGGACTAGTGACTGCTGGACTTGTTGACAAGGTTTCCAAGCAGTTAACGGATGTATATCATTCATTAAATGATGAACAGAAGGTTCAAAAAGTTCGCGAAGCTGTTGGTGAGTTGTACGCTCCGTTTGCAGAGAACATTAATAACATCCTATCTTCTGTTTATGATCCAAAGCGCGGACAACTTATGTCTAATTCTCGTAAGACCGAAACTCTTCACCTTGATCAAGAGAAGTTCGCCTCTAAAAAATTCAAGGAGTTGTGGAACAATATTAACCAAAAGACGTATTATACTGTAGAGTTTGACGACAGCGAGTTGATAGATAGGTGTGTTAATTCTCTTAATAGAAATATGCGCGTGACAAAGACAGAGGTTGTTATTACCGAAGGTCTATTAAAGACTGTCGGTAAAGATAAATTAGAGATGTATAAAAATAAAATCGGTATGCCAATCGCTGTTTCTGAAATTGCGAATAGTACGGTTAAGTATGATATTGTCTCCGAGCTTTCTAAGTCTCATGACGACGGCGGTACGAGTCTCACGCGTAAGACTATAGCAAATATTTTATCTAGAATTGAGCCTAGTGTATTTAGTTTATTTAAAACAAATCCCGAGGAATTTATTCACAATGCGATTCAGCTTATAAACGACCAAAAAGCTTCGACGGTAGTTGAGCATATTGAATATGACCAGTTGAATGAAAAATGGGATGGCGGAGAAATTTTCATTAATGAGGGAATTACTGG
>JANDWE010000054.1 GCA_024330325.1 Candidatus Nanosynbacter colneyensis
GTCGTATTCAATCCAGCTTCTTGGATGTAGCGCTGCAAGAATAGCGCGGTCGACTCGCCCTCAACTGAAGCATTCGTGGCAATAATAATCTCCTGAACGTCGTCAGTTTTTATACGCTCAATTAGCTCTGGGATATGTAACTGCTCTGGTCCGATGTTGTCAATTGGTGAGATAACGCCGCCCAGTACGTGGTACGTACCCAGGAACTGCCCTGTTCTTTCTATAGCAACGATATCTAATGGCTCCTCAACTACACAAACTACTTTTTTATTCCTGTTCGAATCTGCGTATAAAGGCGACACATCGTCATCTGAGTCGATCAACGCAAACGTCTTCGGGCAGGTTTTTACTCGGTCGTGCAATTGGTCTAATGAATGCGCTAATTGCTTTGCGGATTTGGGGTTGCGGCGTAAAACCGCGTAGGCATATCTTTCAGCCGTACGCGGTCCAACTCCAGGTAGATTACCAAAATCATCAATTAAAGCAGTTAGAGCTTTTGGTAAAATGTCGATTGACATGACTTTAGAATGGCAAGTTGCCCAAGCCGCCCATCAATGGCTTCATAGTTTCAGCAGCGACTTCCTGAGCCTTTGTCATACCGTCGCGAACTGCGATTTCGATCCAGTGTTCCAACTCTTCGATATTCTCCAAGTCAACCATTTCTGGGTCAATCTTTACAGACTTAATCTTTAATTCGCCAGTGATTTGTACGATCACAGCGCCATCGCCAGCCTCAACCTCGATGATTTCTTTGCCTAATTGTTTCTGTGCTTTGCGTAATTGTTGCAGCATTTTTACCTGATCAAACGCCATATTCCTCCTTATTTAACACTTACAATTATACCCTATTTGCGGTCGGATGTGTAGATATAGAAGCGATCGCCGTCTTTATGGTCATTGACAATTACTGACGACAAGTGTCCAGAGTAAGTCTGCGGAATTTGAGACTTTACGCTGTGGCTTACATATAAAGTCTGTCCGACGTTTGCTGGCGCTGTGTGGATAATTGATATTTGGTGATAGTTGTGCTTTTTAAGCGCTTCGTAAATTGGCGATTCTTCTTTGCTGACCAATAATGAGAATGAATCGGTCGGCGCAGTATTCTTACGGAGCAGAGACAAATCTTTATTGAAGCGTGAAGTTGCTTCTGGGAAATAACGATAACTATCAATGTAGCGGAAGCTGCCGCCTGCCACCATAACGATGATTAACATTGATATAAGAACCAGTCCTGTGCCGCGAGCGTATGGATTGCGCGGGAAAAGTCCGTACCACATGTTCATTAGGGATTCCAATCCGACCGCCAAGAGAATGAATAGCGGGATGATGATTATCGGGGTTAAGCTTGGCTGGAAGATGAGTAGCGCCAATGCTAAGATTAGCCACGACCAAATCATAAACGAGCGGGCGCTGGAGATTTTTTGGAAGCTGCGGAATAGCCCTAGTCCGATTAGCACCATTGCGTTGATGTCCATAATTGGCGTGATTTGATTCCCTACAACTGATGGGAAAATGCGGATGTATGTGTAATATAAAGTCCTGAGGTTCGCAACGATGTCAAAACTTAGGCTATTGATGCCGATGAGGTTGTAAAATAGCGCGTGGGATTTATAGCAAAGAAAACTAATCACACAACCAATCGCGAATAAAATGGCGGACGGCACAATCCAAGACTTGCGATGTTTTCTGGAGATGAGAAAATAGCGTGGATGCGGATGTAGAAAGGCGATGATCAGAAGTCCCAGATTGATATACCAAAAATACGGAGTGAAAAGGCTGAGCGCCGTGGTGATGGCTAAGCTGATTCGCCAAATGGAGGCGTTCTGGGCTTTCTGGAGAATCAATGTAGCAAAAAGTAAAGTTAGCGCGGTGTAAAAGATGTATAAAATGCCGACAGTTGCGCTTTGTCCGATGAATAAGAATTGCCCAGTTGTCGCCATGATGAGTAGCGATAGGATCGTTGTGGATGGCTTAAACCAGCGCTTTAAGAGGAAGAAAATTGCGACGGAGCTGGCGATTGAAAGGATTACGGCGGGCGCTTTAATTGTTAATAAACTGACGCCGAATAGCTTGAAGAATAGCAATTGAAGAAGGTGAAATGGCAGATTTGTAACGGCAATTCCCTCCACACTAAAATTCAAGTGATTTGTCGTATTGACTATGTCGATTTCTGCTTGCGACAAACCTCCCGGCACGTGCAACGCGGAAATTATAATAGCTCCTATGTATAGCAGCGCCAGCAACGTATAGCCGAAAACGTAGCGCCATCGGTAAAGGAATATATCGGTAACTTTTTGCTTTTTCATTGGTATGATTATAACACAATTCTATTCATGCTTGCGATCTAGGCTCATAAAGCGTAGGCGCTCTGGGTGGAAGTATAATTGGACTTTGCCAACTGGGCCGTTACGGTGCTTAGCAATGATTAAGTCTGTAATATTCTGTACTTCTGGGTTGTCTGGCTCATAATATCCAGGGCGATAAATAAAGCTCACGATGTCGGCGTCCTGCTCAATGGAACCGGATTCGCGCAGGTCGGCTAGTTGCGGAATTGGCGGCGTGCGAGAT
The DNA here is from genome assembly GCA_024330325.1 of Candidatus Nanosynbacter colneyensis. Taxonomy (GTDB): domain Bacteria; phylum Patescibacteriota; class Saccharimonadia; order Saccharimonadales; family Saccharimonadaceae; genus Nanosynbacter. The sequence goes on from JANDWE010000054.1 coordinate 2,569, forward strand.
TCGACAGAACGGCTCAACTGGCTCAGGGCAATTAGCGGCACATTCAATTCGCGAGCAATAAGTTTCAGTCCGCGTGAAATTTCCGAAACTTCCTGAACGCGGTTTCCGTTGTGGTTTCCGTTGGCCTGCATAAGCTGCAAATAGTCGACGATGATTAGTCCCAATTGGTTCTCGTGGGCAATTCGGCGCGCTTTCGTGCGCATTTCCAAAACTGATAATCCTGGCGTGTCATCGATGTAAATCGGCGCCTCAGCCATTTCTCCCATAGCCTCAGATAACTTCGCAAAATCTTCATCGCTCAAGTTTCCGGTACGAATATTCCAGCTATCAACTCCCGACGCATCCGCCAACATACGGTCGACCAGCTGTTCCTTGCTCATCTCTAGGCTGAAGAATAGGACAGGATTTTTCTCAATTGTCGCCACGTTATAAGCCAGATTCGTCACCAGCGTCGTTTTACCCATGGCTGGGCGCGCCGCCAGAATAATCAAGTCCGATTTTTGTAAGCCAGCGGTCATATTGTCCAGATCGCGATAGCCAGTACGAACTCCTCTGAGAGAACCTTTGTTCTTGCTGAGCTCTTCGATTCGGTCAAAGCTATCCGTCAGAATGCTTTCCAGACTGACCAAATCTTGCTTGGTTGATTGGTCTGACACGCTGAAAAGTTCAGCTTCGGCCTTCTCTAATAATTCCTGTGTGGTCGTTGATTCGTCATAGCCAAGTTCCGAAATATCGCCACTCGCTTTTATCAGACGCCTGCGAACCGCTGCTTGCGCAATCATTTCCGCGTAAGCCGATGCGTGCGCTGCTGTTGGGACGTAGTTTGTTAGCTCTGTTAGATACGCCGAGCCGCCGACCAATTCCAGCTCATCCTTTCGCTTCAATTCGTCGGTTAAGGTCAGAAGGTCGACGGGCTTGTGTTTTTCAAATAGTCGCATCATTCCGGCAAAAATCAATCCGTGATTCTTGTCGTAAAAATCGCTAGGGTGAGTAATTTCTGCGGCATCCGCCAAAACTTCCTCGTCAATTAAAACCGCCCCAAGCAAACTCTTTTCCGCGTCCAAATTTTGTGGCGGTATCTTCCCTTTTACTTCTTCGCTCTTGTCTGCCATTAAATATCCTCCAGATTAACTTCTTCGCCGCCACCCATTAATTCTGCAATTTCCGCCAATTTTTCGTCCTCTGGCGGCTTCTTCTCTCCAATTATATCAATTTCCAAATCCATCGCGGTTTCTTCTGAGATAATTTCCGAGATCAATGGTTTATTCTTCGCGTCATCTAACTTTTTCTTATAAAACGCGGAACCTGCGTAAATTGTCAATTTTTCACCGTCAAACGACCACTGGCTTTTCTGCAATAATGACGCCAGTCCGAGGGATTTTTCCTTCGCTCTTTCAATGACTTTTTCCCAATTTAGCTCTAGTGGCGCGTCGGTTTTCTTTGGCTTTGCGGCGGGTTTTTTTGCTTGCTCGGCTGGTTTTTCTTCTTTTTTAATCGGATTTTCGGTTGGTTTTGATGACTCTGCGGGCTTAATTGGCGTTGGTTTTTCGGCGGGTTTTTGGGGCGCAGCTTGAGTTGTATCTTTCTTTGTTGCGACTGGCTTTTCTGTCGGCTGAGAATTGCTATTCATGAATATCGTCAATAATTTCAAGTCTGGGTGCGGGTGCCGATCAACCTCGATCAGTTGCTGAACCAGCCCAATAAGATTCGGATTTTTTCGTAATCTATTGCGAGCAATCGACAATAATTGATGTGACACGATAACTGAATTCGCGCCGCTATTTTCTAATTCCTGAAAGATGTTTAAGACTTTCTCATTGTCGTTGGACGGATATGAATCCAACAAATTGCCGAGCATCGTCGCGTCGCTCAGTCCCAAATATTCGGTAACCATATTCGCTGTCAGTGGCTGGTCTGATGTTGCTAAAATCGACAATTGGTCAAGCGTACTAATGCCGTCACGGAATCCGCCACGGGAACGTTCAGCGATTAACCTGGCAGCATCCTCTTCAATTGCAAACCCTTCTTTTTTCGCTATATTCATTAACTGGCGTGTCATAATTTCCGTCGGAATTGGGCGGAAGAAAAATTGCTGGACACGGCTAAGAATGGTGGCTGGAAGTCTGTCGGCGTCAGTTGTAGCTAAGATAAACACCACGTGCTCTGGCGGTTCTTCCAGGGTTTTTAATAGCGCGTTAAATGCTGATTTTGACAGCATGTGAACTTCGTCGATGATATAGACTTTTTTCGGCGCAGAAACAGGCGCGACTTGGGCTTTTTCCCTTAAAGCTCGAATGTCATCAACGCCGTTATTGCTGGCTGCGTCAATTTCAATAATATCCAAGTTTGAAGAATCGTCATCATATGGCAAGTGGTTAATCTCGTGCGCCAGAATTCGCGCCACTGATGTTTTTCCCACGCCACGCGGTCCAGTCAATAAGTACGCATGAGCAATTTTTCCCTGCTTTAACGCTCGACGTAAAACACTAGTCACGTGATCTTGACCTAAAACTTCATCCAAACTGCGACTGCGATATTTACGATATAGCGCCTGACTCATCCCTCATGCTCCTCATGAGATAATTATAGCAAACTATACCTTGAGACAGAAGTTAACAAATGTGATTTCCGAGTATTCGAGATCGCATAAATACGATTATTATTGTGATAATGGCAGTAATTATGCAAGTTAACAGCAGAGCCTTAGACTTCTTGCTAATTTTTTCTTTCTTAAGGATGAATATTGATGTAATTAGAGTCACCGTTCCCAAGATGTATGGCAAGTAT